>CALCCV010000263.1 GCA_937900305.1 uncultured Pseudobdellovibrionaceae bacterium
GTGACCTCGAATAATTGAAGTGCGTGATCGCCCGCCACTGGCCCCTGGGCTCGCTCCGCCCCGAATGTGTACTGACGAAAAAAACAATTTCAACATCTGGATGATCTTCTTCGACTTTCACGATATTGAAGGGTTCATTTTCAAACAGGAAAACCCGGTTGTATTTGGTTTTCACTTCACCCAACCAATTTGATTTAAATTCGGCGTCCTCTAATTTCGAGTCGGGCTTGAGGACCAAATTCTTTTCGGCTGAAACCAAGGGAAACCCTCTCTGCACCAGGGATTGCACGGAGCCCTCCCACATGCGGGGAACATCTCGGCCCGTGAGGTAAACGACCTCTGACCCCAGATTTGCGACTTCCCGCACGAAGGCCTGAGCTCCCTCATATGGCTCATCCAAGTGGAGATGGTGGTTCGCAAAGAAATGTTTTTCCCAAAACTTGTGCAGGTCTGCGCGCAGTTCTGGAATCGCGTCTTTGGCCGCTCCCGCCCGTTCCAAGGGACCATCAATGAACCAATCCATCGGTTGCCAATCCATCTTTTCGACGAAATGGAGATGATCTGAGTGGCGGCGCTGAGCCTCGGGATCCTCTCGAAATAACTGTAAGATATGGCGAATCCTCGGCGTCACATCGAATAGAGTCGAATCCAGATCAAAAACGATCAAAACCCTCTCGTTACGTGCTCGGCACTCGCCGATTTCAGATAAAATCCATTGGAGATTTTCATGTGTTTTCAATTGCTCTCAACCGTGTTCTTATCTTTCTTCCCAGTCGTGCTTCTTATTGTGCTTCTTTCTTATTGGGCTTCTTATTATTGTGCTTCGCAATCGATATTCTCGGGCGTCGTCTCAAGCCTGTTGCCGGGCCAAAGGGCTCCTTGAGGCGCCTCTAAATATTCTTCAAACATAGAGTTTTTCTTGGCCAAGTCATTAAGTTTTGCTAGGTTCCGGGCGATTTTATTGATTCCCTAAATGTTTCTTATGCCTCAACAGAGGCGCCTCGAGGACCCATGAAATTGCTAAATACTAAGTTAAATACCAAGGAGACTCTCATGTTGCGAAATCTGGTTTACATCGGTGCAATCGCCCTGGCAGTAGCCCTCGCAGGCTGCACAAAAAAAGAGGAATTGGGCACGGCTTCCAATCCCATTAAACTTCACTTCGTTCCCTCGGTCGACGCAAAAGTGATCGAATCTAATTCCCAAGTTTTTAAAGCGTTTCTCGAAAAAAATACGCCTTACAAATATGAAATTTCAATTCCGCAATCTTACGTCGCGGTGGTTGAGTCTTTCGGCACCAAACGGGCCGATATTGCCGCTATCAACACATTCGGTTACGTTTTGGCGCACGAAAAATATGGCGCTCAAGCATTACTTACTGTTTTGCGGCACGGAGCTTCCACCTACCAGTCCCAATTTCTGGCGCGCACAGACAGTGCGATCAACTCTGTGGCTGACCTCGCCGGCAAAAAAATTGCTTTCGTTGATCCAGCTTCCACTTCTGGCTACTTGCTGCCACTCAAAACCTTGAAAGACAAAAACATCGAACCCAAAGAGACGGTTTTTGCTTCGAAGCACGACAACGTAGTTTCAATGATCTACCAAGGCCAAGTCGATGCTGGCGCAACGTTTTATTCGCCTCCCGCCGATGGCAAAATTGAAGATGCTCGACGACTCGTTCTGACTCAATATCCTGATGTTGAAGCCAAAGTAAAAATTGTCGAACTCTCTGAGCCAATCCCTAATGATCCAATCATTTTCCGCAAAGAGATGACCGAGGAAATGAAGCAAAAAATTGTGCAGGCATTTCTAGATTTCGTGGCAACTCCTGAAGGTAAAACGGCTTTCAAAGAAATCTACGGTGTCACTGAACTCAAAAAAGCGACCGACACTGACTACGACGCCGTTCGAAAAATGCTCACGTCTTTGGGCAAGAGCGCCACTGAACTCATGCAGAAATAAAAAACTCATTTTGATTTTGCGAATGATCGGACCGGTAGCGGGCAAAGAGGGAACATGGACGACATCCAGCTGAAGATTTCAAATCTGAACAAAGTGTACGACAATGGCGTCCACGCATTGAAAAATGTTTCGTTCAACGTAAAGAAGGGTGAATTTTTGGTGGTCATCGGCCTCTCTGGCTCCGGCAAATCCACCCTCCTTCGCTGCATCAATCACCTGCACGCTCCAACCTCAGGCCAGATTCTTTTTGAAAATCGGGATATCACCCACCTCTCTTCGTCAGAAATTCGTGGTCTTCGCAAAGAGATCGGTATGATTTTTCAACACTTCAACCTGATTCCTCGCCACAGCGTTTTGTCGAACGTATTGATGGGTGCCTTGGGTCGAACGGGAACCCTGAACAGCATTTTCAAATTCTTTTCAGAGTCCGATCGCAAACGGGCACTGGAATGCCTCAATCTCGTCGGCATTCGCGAAAAAGCGGCCATCCGTGCTGATCAACTCTCGGGCGGCCAACAGCAGCGTGTGGCGATAGCTCGTGCGCTACTGCAAGGACCTAAGATTCTCCTCGCTGATGAGCCTGTCGCCAGTCTCGATCCAGCCACCTGCCATTCCGTGATGGACTATCTTCGCAAAATCAATCAAGAGTTGGGAATCACCATTGTGTGCAACCTGCACTTTCTCAGCCTGGTTCGGCAGTACGCCACGCGAGTCATTGCACTTCGAAACGGCGAACTCGTGTTTGAAGGATCCCCACAAAACATCGATGAGTCCTGGTTTCGTAAAATC
The DNA here is from genome assembly GCA_937900305.1 of uncultured Pseudobdellovibrionaceae bacterium. GTDB lineage: Bacteria > Bdellovibrionota > Bdellovibrionia > Bdellovibrionales > Bdellovibrionaceae > CALCCV01. The sequence continues at coordinate 2,752 of CALCCV010000263.1, forward strand.
TATGGCGAAAGCGCTAAAGAAGTTCACATCAATTAGGAGCAGCCCATGATCAAGCCATCGAAGAAACTAAATCTTCGCCGTTACCTTCTCGATGCCTCCTGTTTTGGATTTTTAATTTTGATCGCCGTTTTTGCGATCTTTCAGCCGAGCGACGAAATTTGGCGCAACTTGAGTCTGATTTTTGGTGGCCTCTTAGCTGCCCTCCTGATGGGAGCCGCTGGTAGTTATCTTCTCGAAAAACTAAATGTGGAAACTCTCGGCTCTGTTATTTTTCCAGATCGAATTCAATCCCTCTCTGCATTGAACAAAAGATTTCCTCGATTCTGGCTGGTTCAACTATTCTTGTTTTTGATAGTCACATTCGTTGTCGGGGCCATCAAAACCAAAGCGAGTTTCACCGAGTTGTTTGATGAAGATGGTTTTAATGGGGCTGTTCGACTTTTTGCAGGCCTCCTCAGTCCCAATATGGATGTTTTGCCAAAAGCTCTCGTCAACATCATCGAAACTGTTTTTATGGCCTTTATGGCGACAGCGCTCGCCATTCCATTTGCATTTGTGCTCAGCTTTTTATGCGCTCGAAATATTATGAAACATCCGGCCGCCTTCGCCGTTTATATGTTCCTTCGCACAGGACTTAACATCACCCGCTCGATTGAAGCTCTCATCTGGGCGATCATATTTAGTGTCTGGGTCGGAATCGGGCCCTTTGCCGGCATGATGGCGCTGATGATTCACTCGATCGCCTCGCTAGCAAAGCAGTATTCCGAAATGGTCGAAAGCATTTCAGAAGGTCCCATCGAAGGCATTCAAAGCACGGGCGCAAACGTCTTGCAGACAATTTGGTTTGCGGTCGTACCTCAGGTTATTTTACCTTATATCTCATTTACGGTTTATCGATGGGATATCAATGTTCGCATGGCGACGATCATTGGTTTGGTTGGCGGTGGTGGCATCGGCACCATGTTGATTCAATATCAGGGTCAAGCCATGTGGCCCGAAGTGGGATGCATCATTCTTGTCATTGCCGTGGTTGTGTGGATGATGGATCAAGCTTCAGCCTATATTCGAGAAGCGCTCAAATAACGACGACGCAGGCCTGTCATTCTGGAGATTCTGCTGACAACATGAGCTCAGTTCATTAGCTTTTCCATGCGATCACTGGGATGTGATCAATGGTTCTTTCTCGGGAGGTTGAATGAAGGCTTTAGTGAATTTTTTTGGAATTGAGATGAGCGCTGGTCCTAGTTTCTGGACGCGTATGGGAATCAAAACAAGTTTTGGAATCGGAATCGGAACCTCTGCAGTCTTGTGGAGTTTAGGGTCTTTCGCTCAATTGGCCCCGAATGCAACTCCGTACGAAAAGATCGAAGCTTTTGTGGCTCAGGTGGCACAGACTCACCCCGAAACCACCAAAACGATTGTGATCGGCGATTCTGACAGTGGCCGGCCTATCGTGGGTTTGAAGATCGGCAATGGACCACTGAAAAATCTGGTCGTAGCGACTCATCACGGAAACGAATATGGTTCGACCGAAGTGGCTAAGGCTGTTGCCGAATCTTTGGCGGCTCAGCCAATTGAAGGACAGACGATTTATGTGATCCCTGTCTTAAATATCGGTGGTTACAATCGCGGACGTCGCGAAGAAAGTGCAAATGGTCGAAACTGGGATCCCAACCGAAACTACCCTGGCCCCTGCGCCACAGAAGGTCCTTTCACGCTGAAGTCGACGAAAGCTCTCGCAGATTTCGTTGATCGCGAAGGAATCGTGTCATCAGCCACCCTGCACACCGCCTATCCCGCAGTTCTTTATCCATGGGGAATTTCAAGCCGCGATTTGACCACTGCTTATGATGCGATTTTTATAAAATTGGCTGAACTTGCGACGGCCGTCAGCGGTTATGAATTTGGCAATAGCACAGAGGTTTTGTACGCTGCCGACGGCACATTTGAAGATTATGCCTACTGGAAACACGGAATTTGGTCTTTACTTTATGAATTGGGTGAAAGCATGAGTCCAAGCCAGAGCCAAATTGCTGAGATGATTCGTGTGAACGTGCCCGGCATTCGTGAAACCTTGGTGCAGAGCCAACCTGCACGCGCCGTGGACCATTCCTTCACTGGCCGCTGCGATGTTTTCGCAAACTCTTTAGATCGACATGATGAATAGCCAATCAAAAACTGCAGCGGTTTTTGGTGCAACAGGATTGATTGGACAGTCACTGCTGCGCCTGCTGATTTCCGAGGAGCGATACTCTAAAGTGATCGCTCCGACTCGCAACCCCCTCCAGATGAGATTGGGCAAGGTCGAGAACCCTCAGTTCTCATTTTCCTCAGATTTGGGATTGAGGATCTCTGGCGCAACGGACATCGACGACGCCTTCTGCTGCTTGGGATCGACAATTTCGAAAGCGGGCTCTCAAGAAAAGTTTGCAGAGATTGATCTGCACGCCGTCGTAGCTTGCGCAAAATGGACACTCGAACGGGGTGCCAAGCACTTTTTGGTGGTCTCATCGATGGGCGCTAGTGCGCAGAGTTCTGTCTTTTACAATCGCACGAAAGGTCAAATGGAGGATGCTTTGAAGACTTTAGGATTTCAGCGTCTGTCGATCTTTCGCCCTTCACTTCTGCTGGGTGAACGCGAAGATTCGCGACCACTTGAGAAATTTTCTCAAGCCGTCGCACCTTTTGTGAATCCCTTTCTCAAAGGGTCCCTTCGCCACTATCGAGCCATTTCATCCGAGGTTGTCGCTGCAGCTATGTTGGCCGAAGCCACTCGTCCTTCGCCGCCGGGAGTTCAAACTCTTCTTTCCGGCGACATTGAAAGAATCTAGGAATCTCAATTTTGATCGCGCAGCAGAATGGCCACCGAGTGCAGAGTTCCCACGTCCGCTGCCGCTAAGTCTTGAACTTCGAGAATGTAATCTCCAGCTCCTTCAGCACTTAAATCCACCAAAGAATCTACGGGCACTAGATCTTTTCCGTAGGTGCCATGAAGATCATTTTCGGCATCACCGTCACGCGAGTGCAAGACTTTCTTTTTACCAGAAGGACTGGTCAGAGTGACCACGAGATCACCGCGAAAGGAATGCGATAAGTCAATTTTAACTTGCACCAGCCGACCGGCTGCGACCTCGGTGACCGGAATTTTTACGCTGATACCGGCCGAGGTGTTGTCGGGAATCAGAAGCTCTGGTGTTACCAAAAATTCAACAGCTGGATTTTCGGGCTCTGGCTCTTCGCCACCCGGTAAATGGGAAACAAATGAGGACGCTTTAGTGACGTCTTCACCGCGACACCCTTCACTGGAGCAGATATTAGAAACTCGACAACCTCCTGTGGAAACGAAATCTGTTTCACCACGGACCAACACCCCAACGAGAACGCCAGAGCGGGCGTCAAAAACGCCAGAACCAGAGTTTCCGCCGTAAGTATCTAAATTCGCCACGAGGTAACCGACGTTAGAATCGTCACGCACGGCTGCACCGCCAGCAATTTTTGTTGGCAGACCGGCTGGATGGCCCACAACAAAAATTTCGTCGCCTTTTTTGGCGTCGGCGTCGCGCAAGACCGCAATGGGCTCACGATCCGTGACCACACGGTCAATGCGAACAATCGCATAATCCGCACCCGATGAAAGCTCTTCGCGGGCGACAATGGAAACACACGAATAAACTTGGGACTTAGCAAGCACGCTGGGAAAAACACCAGGGGCAGTCACTGCATAGTCAAAAACAAACCGGGTTGTGTTGCATGCACTTTGCGTTCGAACACAGTGTCCTGCCGTCAAAATCAGATCTGGTCCCACCAAAGTGCCCGAGCAAAATGCGTGATTGGGCTGCTCACGAAAAGGTTCCGAGGCACAAAGATTATATTCACTGCCAAAAGTTTTCGGCGGTAAAATGAAACGCTCGCCTTCCGCTCTCAAGTCTGACGAGCTCATAACTGCAACCGTCGAGTGCGCAATTGAAAGATCACGCTGATCCGCCACCTCATAGAGATCATGACGATCATCATCCCCATAGATCACCGACGGCGCGAGTTTTGATTTTGCAGCTTCGGCATCTAGCTTTTGTGGAGTTTGCTCACTCTTTGGCGAGCAAGCGATCGTGCAGGCACAAATTGAACTCAACAATAGACGCACCATCATCGACGCCGTACCATTTAAGAACCTGGCTTCCTTTTCCATTTTTCCCCCTCTATCCGAGTCATAAGCAGCGACCCAATTCCTTGGTTCGCCCTTTCCTTTCCCGCACCAACTCCCCCTCTGAAGTTGGCTCAGGTTCAGCACTAAAGACTCGCCGAATGTGAAATTCGGTTAAGAAACGCTACAAAAGAATTTTGAAATATCGAAATCATCTTTATCGATGGGTGGCTGTGCGACGATCTTATGGTTGGAACGCCGAGGCCTCAGATAGCCGTTTTAAAGTTTCGCCAACTAAGTACAAAGAGCCGCTGATCAAAACCAGGTCTCCCTTACTAGTCTTGCCTTTCAGACTGTCGAGAGCATTTTGAATATTTTCAAAAATCAAACTTCCGGCGGGTAAAAGCGTTTTCAGATCGATCGTTGTTCTCGCTCGAAAAAAACCACTCACGCCAAAAAATTCCACTCGCGGAATTTTAGCCAACTCATTTAGCATAGCCGCAGCATCCTTTTTTTCGCCGACACCGATGACTAGCCAAAGTCTTTCGTAGCTAAATTGTGCCACAATCTCGCGCAGCGAGAGAACGCCCTGCAAATTGTGATCACCGGAAAGATAAAGGGGGGCGGCTAATTCTGAACATTGGATCTTTTGCATTCGCCCAGGCCAGCGAACTTCGGCCAGAACCGGCAACGCGCTTTCTACATTTTCACCCAGACCCGCCAATGTATGAAGTGCCAAATTCATATTTTCAGCAGCCCGCTCACCGAGGAGAGAAATTGGAGTCGATCCCCATGCGCTGTTTAAAAAATACTTTGGCTCATTCGACATCATTTTGACGGAACAAGTGTGCGCAGGCGGCATTGACCAGCTCACATCTGGCAGACGTTTTTGGAAAGATCGAACAACTTCGTCAATTTCAGATGAAAAAGGCAAATGAAAAACTTGAGCGCCAGCTTGAATGATTCCGAATTTTTGCTCCGCTATCGCAGGCAAACCCGCACCCAGAATGTCCTCGTGATCCAAACCCAGTTTGGTAATCACACACGTCTGATGAGGAACCGCGTTGGTCGAATCAAAAAGTCCCCCAAGACCCACTTCGAGAATCGCGTAGTCCACGGGATCTCGATAAAAAAACAATCTGGCCATCATGGCCGTCAGCGTCTCAAAGTGTGTCAGGTTGAGGGAACCTGTGAGAGCATCGATCTCCTGAAAAAGCTCAACAAAAAGCGCTTCCGAAATCGGCTCATCATTCACCTGAATGCGTTCGACCGGAGAAACCAGGTGAGGTGAACAGTAAAAACCAACTTTGTGACCCTGTCTGCGTAACATTGTGGCCAACGATTTCGACGTGGTCCCTTTGCCATTGGTCCCCGCCACCACGATAACTCGGCGAAGATCGCCGGGGTATCGCAAATCCAATTGCTCCAAAGCTGCCACGGTTCTGGCAATCGAAGGCGGCGTTTTTGGCATAATTCCTCGGCCGTCGATCAATTGCACCACTTGCTGGAAAGAAAGACTTTGAGTCATTTAAATAGATCCTCGTTCATCCGCCATAAAAGCCGACCGGTGATTAGCAAAATCGTGAACTCGCAAAATCTCAACACCCTTACGAGCCAGCTCGAGTGAAACTGCGAGAGTGGCTCCATCCGGATATTTCGCCACAGTTTTGCTCACTGATTTGAGCGAGGATTTTCGCGAATGGCCCATCAAAACTGGAACTGGCAACGTTTTAAATTCCTCACAGCGTTTTATAATTTGCCAAGATTGCGCTGCCGATTTTCCAAAACCCAAACCTGGATCAAAAAACAATTGATCGCGAGCAACACCGAAATCCAAAAGTCGATTTATCTTTTGCCGTCCCCAACTCAAAACTTCATGGACCGGATCCACCGAAGGCGGCAAAATTTGTTCTCGATTTGCTGGCAGTCCCAATTGATGCATAAATACAAAACGGGCGTCGCTCGCCCGAGCCACCTTTTGCATTTCAATGTCATCAAGACCGCCCACGTCGTTGATCATTTGCACACCTTGTTCGATGGCCCAACTCGCCACTTGCGGTCGAAAGGTATCGACGCTCAACCAAACCGCATCCAACAATTCGGGACGAGACTGGAGCACCTTCAAAGCGCGGCTCAATCGCAAAATCTCTTCTTCCACCGACACCATTGTGGCGCCGGGGCGAGTGCTTTGGGCACCAAGATCTAAAATTTCGGGCAGATCCATCAGGGACAAGCCTTCCCACCACTTGATCAAATCGGCTTCGAAGAATTTTTCGCCGCCATCTGAAAAAGAATCTGGAGTCACATTCACGATTCCCATGATGAGCGGCTTGCAAATTTTTAGCCGCCGCCGGTGACTAAGAACGCTGTCTCCGAAAATCTGTTGATCATGTTTCAAAAGCAGCCAGGGCGACAAAACAAATGAGCGATTTAAACTTTGGGGATGTGGCAAATTCAAGTGAGTGGTTTGCACATTTTCAGAATCCACTGCTAACAAATCCAAATCAATGGGTCGGGGCGACCATCGCGCTGACTGGGCATCCCGGCCCAACTCTCTCTCGATTTTTTTTAACAAAGGCAACACTTCGATCGTCGGCAAATCGGTCGATCCCACAGCGACACTATTGCAATACGGTTGATCCCAATCTGCCGGTGCTCCCTCCGGCAACAGGGCCACCGATTCAACCCAAGGAGCAACCGTTACAGCTTGTAAATAAATGCGCAATTTTTGAATCGCAGACCTGAGGGCCTCTTCCCGATCACCCGTGTTCGAACCAATTCCGATAACGACGCGACTCTGCGGCTTTGCCATCTCAATCCCTCTGCCAAATGAATTCGACGGGCCCCAACCACGGCACTGGCGGGTGAGGCTTCAAAA
>CALCCV010000264.1 GCA_937900305.1 uncultured Pseudobdellovibrionaceae bacterium
TGCCCGGAATCACTTCCGAGGACGCAATTGATTTGAATCATTTGATGCAAACCTCTTATGAGATGGTGAAAGCGCAGTTTCATCTTCAGCCCTCGCGATTTTATTTAGCGGGCTATTCAATGGGTGCGTTTCACGCTTTAAAAATGGCCGAGCAAGACTACCAGCTGGAAAAGCCTTTTGAGAAATATTTGCTGCTGAATTCGCCTGTGGATTTGATTTATGGAATTGGGTCCTTGGATCGGATGTCGGGACGGGCCACTGAGTTGAGCATTTGGGAGAAGTCAGAATCACTGGCCATGATCGTTGGGGCTGGCGCGCGTCTCAAGGTGCGAGATATCAATTCACCGGACTACTACAATGACTTGGACTGGTGGTTTGGCTTAGAGACTCGAAAGTTAGAGTACGTGATTGGTGTCATTATGAGCTCATGTGTGGCCGACACCCTATTGATGGCCAATGAAATCGGGGACCATAAGGTTTTGACCGGCAGCAATTACTACGCTCGATTTTTGGAGTCGCGAAAATGGTATATCGCTGACTATATGAAGGCGATGGTTTTCCCGCGGCTGATCGAGAAGGCCCAGCAGGAGGGTGTGACGTTTGAAGCGATGTTGGCTCGTGAAACAGATGTGCGGACCTGGAAAGTGCCCGCGAAGAACCTTGAGCGGGTTCGTTACCTCAATAACGAAGATGATTTCATCACCGAGCCACAACAACTCAAGGATGCTCAAAGCATTTTTGGCGAAGGCGCCGTCATCTTTCCCGCCGGGGGCCACATGGGAAATATCTGGTATCCTGCCAATGTGAACCTCATCAAAAACGAATTGGCTCTTTGAGCGATTCGCGAATCCTGAGCTGACGATCGCGAATTCAATGTCAGCGTTACGTGAACCCGACGTTGGCGTAACGCAAATTTCGAGTCTAATCTATTTGGCACTTACCGTTCCTAGGTAGCCTCAGGTCCATTTGTGACAGAAAGACACCATTTTCTTCGCATTTCTTCGAAGGGCTCGGTGTTTTTTTTTGTGAGCTGCACTTTAAGAGGTCTTGCACAGCGAGGTTCACAGATCGGTGTCAAAGAGGCCACGCGCAGCAATCTTTTGCGTGGTATTAGAAATGCATTGTATATCTCTGTCAGGGGTTGGGGAACACCTGTTAATCTTTGGGGGAGATGGCGATGCTAGAACAGCTTGCAATTCAGAAGCTCATGAATGAGTCTTTTGTGGAACTCAGACTGCGCAATTCTTCGTTTTCTTTGCGAGCTTACGCTCAGAAGTTGGGTTTGGCACCTTCTGCAGTTTCTGAAATCATGAAGGGCAAGCGCAAAGTCTCTTCAAAAATGGCTGAAAAAATCGCGGATAAGTTGCACATTTCTCCCGGTGATCGGGCTGAATTGCTGGCCTTGTTTTTTCATCGCCCCCTGGATCCCACACAGACTGAGGCTTTGGCCAATCTGAACGAAAAATTTCACTTTCTTTCGAAGTGGTACCACCAAGCGATTTTGGCGTTAGTGAGAACTAAAGAATTTAAAGCTGAGCCTGAATGGCTGGCGCGTCGCCTAGGATTGAAAATGGCCGAAGCCAAAGAAGGCTTTGAGCGCTTACAAAACCTTGGCCTCGTTCGCCAGGATGATCAAGGGCAGTGGATTGAAGTTTTGCGAGATTTGGGTCACGTTGAAAATGCCCGCTCTGCTCACCAACGTCATTTGCAACACGCGATTGAAGAGGCCTCAGAGTCTTTCAACCGAGTCAAAATTGAGAATAGCCACTTCGTCACACATTTGGTGGCCTTTCATCCAGACCAGCTGGACAAAGTGAAAGGGCGAGTCCAAGAATTTTTGGAATCTCTCAGCAAAGAACTGCAGATGGAACAACAGCCCACGGAACTCTTTCGCGTGAACTTACAAGTCTACCAAGTCAGTGTGGACGTCAATGACCGCCAAAATGACATTCTCGATGCGCCCATCGGAGCTCATCTCGACTTTGAAGAATGATCTAAAAACTGATCTCGTGGGCTGTGGTGGGTGGATCTGCAGCTTTGGGGGTTTAACTCACCTTTAGCATTTTTTCGCACTCTTCAATGTGCTCAGTTTCCATACGAATGAAATCGCGCATCAGCTCTTCAAGAGCGATGTCCTCACCAACCAAATTCAGAGCGTCTTTGTAAAGACCGAGAGCCTTTTTTTCGAACGCGAGGCTTTCTTTTAAAATGTCCAAGACGGAATGAGATTTTGTTTCGGGAACCTTTTCCACGTTGAGTGAAGGATGTCCCCCCAGTGCGGTGATTTTTTCGCCGATAGTGGAAGCGTGTTGGAAAGCCTCTGTGGCTTGGTCGTGGAACCATTTGACGATCGGAATGCGATTGGGACCCGTGATCATCAAGGCATAGTGGAGATAGCGAACGACTCCGCTAATTTCAGATTCGAGAATGGTGTTCAGCTGTTTGACAATTTTTTCGTTCGACATTGATGTTCTCCTTGCGGCGTAAATAAATTGATATTCATCTATCATCTATGCTTTTTTCTTTGCGACAATCTTGCAATGCTTTCGCCCAAAAAGACAATGCTTGTTCTGCGAAATATTGTTTGGCGCGCTCACGCATGAATTCGGAAGAGTTTGAAAACGAAAACTTTTCGAGCCGCACATTTTTTCCGTGTGTGAAATGAACTTCGGCCTCGGTGTTGTTAAGCCAGCGCAAACTCATCCGTAGACCAACACGGCCGTCTGAAAATGACGACGAAGAGGATGCGTAGTTCAAGCCAGGTGGAATCGTTGATTTTAAAACTGCCACTAGCCGTTGCAATAAAAATCCCTCAGAGACCTCATCGCAAATGAGAAAATTTTCGTTTTTTGGTAAATGTCGGGAAAAAAAATTGACCACGTCTTCGCCGTTGCTGGCCAGGAGATGAGGCTTCAGCGCCTCATGGATTTGACCAAAAAGCGGTGTGAGCGATGGTTCAAGAGATTGTCGGTAAATCAATTTGAATTCAACGTATGGCAAGTGCACGCGATAGCCAACTTCGATGGAGTTGAAGATTTCAGGAGTGAGTTTGCTAAGCAATGGCTCCATCAAGTGCGCCACTTCGGATTCGCCCAAGCCAATGACATCCCAAAGCCGAGTTTGGCGACGGTCTATGCCCTGACATATTTCACCGATCAATTCTGGAATTTTTGAGTTCCAGACAGCCATCACTTCGCGCGGCGGGCCCGGCAAGACAAAATAATGCCGGCGATTTCCATCCCGATCAGCTTGGCAATAAAATCCATGGGCCGTACCTTGGTCATTGACCAGAATTGTTGCGCCTTTCGGAAAATAGCACTGTTGTTTTTGAATATCTCGAACGACGAGTTGGCGTGAACTCATTCGGTTGTGGACCCAAAGCCAGGCGTCTTCGTTCCATTCGAGGTGGGCGCCTAGGTGTTCAGCAACGACTTCGCGGGTGAAATCATCCGAGGTGGGACCGAGGCCACCAGTGATAAAAATCAGATCTGTTTTTGTGGCACAACGGTGAAGGGCTTCGTGCATTTCGTTGCGTGCATCAGCCACGGTCAGATGAAATTTCGTTTCCAGTCCCAGTCCTGCCAGCTGTTTTGAAAGCCAAGTGGCATTGCCGTTGACGGTTTGCCCCAACAAGAGTTCGCTACCGATTGCCAATACCGAAGCGGTGTGCTGATTTGCGCTCATGGACAGCAGTCTAATGTGAGAGTGCAGGCTAGGGCTACAGCGGAATGCGAGAAAATCGAAGAGAAGGAATTTGTCACTCCTGGGGGGTGTGCGCATTGAGTCAATGAGAGCCAGGCATGAAGAGGTCTTGCCAATTGCAGATGCCCTCGGCAAAAAAGAAACGCCCTCGAACCGAAGGAGTCCTGCGATGTCGAATTCACCATCATGGAAGCAATTTGATCTTTTTAATCCCACCTCTGAACACGGAATGTTGCGTGAAACCGTGCGCTCATTTGTGTTGGCCGAAGTCGAGCCTCAGGCTCATGAATTTGATAAAAAAGAGAATTTCAATCTTCCCCTCTTTCGCAAGCTGGGCGAACTCGGCCTGCTGGGGCTGACCGTGCCCGAAGCCTATGGCGGTTCAGGAATGGATCCCGTTGCGGCCGTGATCGTTCATGAAGAGATTTCGGCTTCAGATCCCGGCTTTTGTTTGGCCTATCTTGCTCATTCAATGTTGTGTGTGAACAACGTCGCCGTGAATGGTTCAGAAGCTCACAAAACACATTTCCTACCGAAGCTTTCAAGTGGTGAATGGGTTGGAGCCATGGCGATGTCCGAGCCCGCGGTTGGCACCGATGTCCTCGGGATGAAAACGAGTGCGGTCAAAAAGGGAACTGATTACATTTTGAATGGTCGCAAAATGTGGATCACCAACGGCACCCTCGATGAAGTTCGCACGCCTTGCGATGTGGTTTTGGTTTATGCTAAGACCGGCGAAAAAAATGGCCGGCCGCAAATTTCAACTTTCTTAGTTCATAAGTCTGACAAAGGCTTTGAAGTCGGACAAAAAATCAAAGACAAGCTTGGTATGAGGGCCTCGAACACCGCGGAACTTGTATTTCAAGATTGTGTTGTGCCCGAAAAAAATCTCGTCGGGCGCGAAGGGGATTCAATGCTGCACATGATGAGGAACCTTGAAATCGAAAGGCTCACTTTGGCGGCCATGAGTTTGGGAATTGCTCGTCGATCCATTGAAATCATGAATAAGTACGCCACTGAACGAGAGGCTTTTGGCAAATCTCTTTCGCACTTTGGCCAAGTTCAGCGTTACATCGCTGACAGTTACGCCGAATTTAAAGCCTGCCGCACTTATGTTTACGAGACCGCTCGAAAAATGGATCTCACCAGCGAAGGAAATCGATTGGACTCCGACGGCGCGAAATTGGTTTCAGATCGGAAGAGCACACGTCTGAACTCCAGTCACGGCTACAGATCTC
>CALCCV010000265.1 GCA_937900305.1 uncultured Pseudobdellovibrionaceae bacterium
CGCCAAAGACTTTAATTGCGCCACCACTGACCCCAGTGTTGCCGTTATAAAAAGACTGGGTTGCGGTCAATCCAAACGAATGGTGTTCAATAAAATTGACAACTTCCTGATTGCGTCTTGGATATTGAATTACACCTTTTCGAATTTCAACTTTTGCAAGTCGGTCGAAAGAACTCGTGGATGACTCTCCAGTTGTACTGCAGCTAACCAACTCTGCCGCGTAACTCCCTTCAAATTTTTCCCAAGGATTTGGCCCCTCGGCGTTCGAAGGCAGGTTGAAAAAGGGAATCGGTTGATCGAAGGCAACAGCACGAATGTGAGCCCCTAGATCATGAGCGTAGAGATAAACATCATCAAAGTAGCTCTCGAGGTCTTGCAGAGAATTGAGTTTGCGAATCACGTAACTGCCATAGATGTTCCCGGCCATTCCTCCCGAACATGAGGATGGAAGGTCTTTGTACTGGATTTCTAAATTTCCATTGAAGCACTCATCGTATCTGGGTGAAGGGCCGCGTTCAGAAGTTTCGGTCAACGTGAAAAGGTACATCATAGCTAAGCGAATTTTAACTTTAATAACGGATTCGAAATCTCCATTTTCATAGTCGCTGAATGAAAGCGGTAGCGAGCCGAGAGGGTTTTCGTAGGCGCCAAGCGTTTGATCCAACTCAGTCAGTTCGGATTTGATCGCTGCTAGATCCGCTGACTGGACAGCCCGCGCAAGATTTGTTCGGCTCAGGCCTTCCACTTCATAAGGCATATTCCAAGTCATTTGTTCGAGATCATCGGCCTGTTTAAATGATATCTCGCTGAGTGGAAAGATCACTCTTTTTTGTAATTCTACGGCTTCGGACTCGTCTCCTCCTAATAAATGCACCAACTCATGCATCAACAAAGCCATAATTTCCTTATTTGCATTTTCTTCGATGAGCTTCGGTGCAACAGAAAAGGCGCTAAAGCAGATGGTATTGGGCTTTGAGGCGAAGATGCTGGCGTCAACAGCGTTGCCAAATTTGTCTTTGCAAGGTGCATCCTGCAAGATCTCCAAATCTGTTTTTTCCAAAATCGTCGCCATGTTTTCAAGTCCATAGAAAAATTTGGAATTGATACTGATGCCGTGCGAAGGATTGTACTTTCGCTCGTAGTTAATGAAAAGCCGGAGTTGGCGTTTGGCTCCACCCAGAATTTCCATCACTCTGTAAACCGCAATTGGATCAGCGGGAAGCGTTCCCCCTCCGCCAGCGCTAATACCACCTTCAACTTCGTTTTGTGGCACTGCAGGGTTCATTCCCGGGGGGAGTGGAGAAACCTGCCCACTCCCCGTTTTGTCGCCTTCGAAGTTACAGGCCGTAAGGCAAATCACAATCGTCGTAAAAATAACCTTCGTTATTCTTAGCTGCCAATTTAAATTCCGCATATATCCCCCAAAAAATAATAATTTGTTTTCAATTTCAATTTGTCACGCCGGCTTGAATGAAAGGTATGTCCGCTAAAACTCGTTGCCTAGTAGGGCTTGCTATATTTATGAGTTTATTCTATAGTATTACTATAATATATATTCAATCTATTAGATATTACTGGATATTTATGAATGTCACCGTTTTTGATTTTTCGGACTATCGGGCCTTCTTAAAACAGCTTTTAAAAACACACCCAAAGAAAGGTCACGGTGTCCGCAGTGTTTGGGCGAAAGCCATGAACTGCCAAGTGGCTTTTGTATCTCATGTGCTAAATGGACTGTATGATTTCAGTATTGAACAAGCGGAAGCGCTTTCGAGATTCGTGGGTTTTAACGAAGACGAAACCGAATTTTTTCTTTTACTCGTTCAGCAAGAGAGGGCGGGAACTCACCAACTTAAGAAATTTTACAGCCAGCTCATTCACAAAAAGTTGACAAAGCGTGAAAATGTTCGCGATCGAATGAAGATCAAAGACAATCTCAGTCTGGAAGACCAAGCCATCTACTATTCCAATTGGATCTATCAAGCCGTTTACATTTTGCTGACCATTCCAGAATTTCAAAATTCTCCAGATCAGATCGCAGAGTACTTTCATACGCCCCTCACAAAAATTCGCGAAGTCTTAGAGTTTCTTGAGACGCGGAAGTTAATCGTCTTTGAAGATGGACGATGGACTGTCCAAAACATGTTTCTGTTCATCGATAAGAGATCACCCTTGTTTTCACACCACCAAGCTTCTTGGCGTCAAAAAGCTATTGAATCCATTTATCAAAATCTTCAGGAAGAAATTCATTTCTCTTCTGTATTTACTATTTCAGAAACCGATGTAGTGCGAGTTAGGGAGCTCTTCTTGAAAGTCATCGAATCCTCGACCAACATAATCAAACCGTCGAAAGAGGAAAAACTATTTTCGATATGTATAGACTTTTTTGAGGTGAAATAAGTCCGAAGCGACTGGCTCCGTTCATCTCTTTGGCACCTAATATTTCAATAATTTGCTCAATACTTGCGGCGCAGTTCTAGACATTTCGAAATCAGAATCTAGGTAGCCGCTGGGAACTGAAAAGATCTCGCAGAGTGTTTTTGCGACGTGAGCGGGTGTTATGACTGTGCTTTTTTGCATACTCACATCCACACCTTTTTCAATGGAATTGCCGGATTCAAAATCAAATTTGAGAGCCGCGTGCTGGCTCGATCCCGAAAGTCGTTTTGTAACGCGGCTTTTTCCGATGGTGAGACCCGGCTTAAAACCCGCGCCGAGAAGGAGAACTGAATTTGTCAGCGGATTGTGATCTTTGCCTCCAGCCCTGTTCAGAGCTGGCGTGCGCGAAAACTCGGAGATCACCATGATGGTCGTTAGATCCAGCAGACTTTGGCCCGAGGATTTCCATTGAGAGTTCTGAAGCGTTTCACAAAAAACATTGATCATTTCCCAAAATTTCGTCTGCTCTGATAAATGTTTGGCTTCGTGACCGGTGTGCGTGTCCAAGTCAAAGTTTGTACTGATTTGCGCGGAGTAAGAACATCTCGATTGAAAGCCGGCGACGATAGCTTGCGCAATTTGGGCCGCACTCGGTGTACCACCGCTGGGTTTGCCAATTCGAACTAAGGCAATGTCCGTGCCGTTCCAAAGCAGCCAGAACTTTCGCGAATCCGCGGAAGTGTCAAAACTATAGACAATGATCAGCAATTCTTGAAATGTTCTGAACTTCTATGAATTTCGACCTGAGTTCAAATATCGGCTTGAGGCTTTTGCAGAATGCATGTGGACGTATGGCTGGTGCTTTTTTTCCCAGAATATCCGATAAGTTTTTTATGATTGGCTTACAGGCTTTGCGTTTGATTTCTATCGGTGCGGCGTTTTTGGTTGGCTTTTGGTTGCCAATTCGATTGGTGGATTTTCATTTGCCGGTTGTCGTAGATGTGGCTTTCGATCTTTTTATTTCCCTGGTTTCAATTGTAAATATTTATATTCATTTTCGCGAGAAAGAAGAGTCGTTTCGGAATTGGCGCACTTGGACTGATTTCGGTGTTTTGCTTGATCTCATTTGTTTCGTGCCTTTTTCGGTCGAGCTCCTAGCTTCGGGATCACAAAGTTCTTCCTTAGTCCTTTTGAATTTGTTGGCAGCTCGGCATATCTGGCGAATTAAATCTTTTTTGGATCAGTTCACGTCGATTCAGCCGGTGGTTTATCGGTTGATTCCGATTGGTGTGATGATGCCGTTGCTGGTTCATCTGGTTGCCTGTGGGTGGATCAAACTCGGAAGCGGAACGGCCGGACCCGACGCTGACAAAATGTTTGAATACATCAAGGCCGTCTATTGGTCCTTCACCACTTTAACCACGGTTGGTTACGGCGACATTCTTCCGCATTCGAGTCTCGCGCGCGTGCTCGCCTCGGGCGACGTGGGAGCCGACGGGTCGCCCGAGATCGTCGTGATCACGATCGACGACGAGCTCGTGATCGCGCGCTCGCCCGACGACGTGCGCACGTTCCCGTTGGGCGAGGCGCAGGCCACGTGCGCGTGCGTGACGCGCGACGGACGGGCGCTGTA
>CALCCV010000266.1 GCA_937900305.1 uncultured Pseudobdellovibrionaceae bacterium
ACATGCCACAGCTTGCGCTCCCAATGCAGATCGCTTCGCTTGTGATACCGAAAGGTTTTGAGGTACGCGTTATCTATAGGAAACTCCGTCCACTGAGCTCAAAACAAGATCGCTATCACGCAACCCTAAAAAGGTCATCCCCCTTTTCCCATGATTTTTCTAAAAGGGTTTGTAGGGATGACGATCGAGATCTTGATAGGGATTCTCAGCCCGATCGATCAAATACAAAACCGGTTCCAGATTTTTCGCGATCACGGGTTTGATCACGTCGGCACCAGGATAAAACCCACCCTGCCACTGCGATTTTGGATCGAGTTCGAAAGTGAATGCAAAAATCCCGTGCTCACCATAGGCCCAATCGGTTGTGTCGCCACTGGTGATGTACAAATCTGAACTTTGCTCGGGAGTGTAGCCATTCCACTCTGACATCTTTTTTGCCATCGCGACATAGGCCTGCCGATCGCGGGCATTTGCGATTGAATCATACGTGTGACCCCAGGGATACAAAATCAATTCCGAAAAAGTGTGAAACGAAAGCAAGGTTGTCAGATTCGTATGCGTCTCTATATAAGTTTTTATGGACTTAGTTTCAGGTTCACTGAACGCGCTTGGCCCGTGATAAGTGTCTGAACCAGGATTTGCACTCGAACCTCCCGTAGCCCATTTGTATCCATAGTTGCGATTGAGGTCGACACCATAACTTCCGTCACCGTTGAGGGTTCGATTTTTTCGCCAGAATTTATAGTTTCCGCCGGCACTATCAAACTCAAGGCCGTCTGGATTCACGGCCGGAATGATATGAATATCACGATTATCGACCAGTCGAACAATTCTGGCATCACCGGCTCTGTATTGATTGATCAACGTTTGAATATAAGCGATCGGCAATTCAACCGACAAATGTTCGCGCGCGTGATGCCCACCCAGGAATACAATTCCCGGTTTTGTAGATGCGGTTTCCAGATTTCCGGAAATTCGAACACTCCAGATATCTCGATTTTCAGTCGATTTTCCAATCGAGATCATTTGCGAGATCTCTGGGTTCGCATCCGTTATAGCTTTCAACTCGGCGGTCATTTCTGCATAGTCGTGGTAGGCTTCGTCACGACTGGGAAAATCTTTATTTTGCTCCAGCTTAAACTGAACTAACAGCTTTCCCGAAGCTTCTAGACGTTGGCGCTCCAAATCGCTGCCGATCACAATCACGTAATCGTCTCCGACGTAGTCAATTGCAAAACCCTGATCCGCGATCAACGATCTGGCAAACTTATCCTTCGCTTCAACCTTTAACCAAAATCGATTTTGATCGTCGGTCCGGGATGTATATCCTGAAAATAAAAATTGAAAGAGAAACGCAACGGCGAATGTTCGCAGCACCTTGTTCATGAACCCTCCTTGGCCTATCGACTAGCCTAACAGCGGGTCAAGTTGAGTCTACTGAATTCGACTTACAAATCGGCAAGGAGGTTTTGAAATCGACACTGAGCCTGGACTAAAGTCGATACTCTAGCAAATTTCGGCACGAAAAACGTGAGAAGAGTTGGGAAGCTGGGGAGGAGCAACCGCCTAAGCTGGCTTCTGCATCATACGTGAAAAGAGTTGCTGTTCAGTGATGAAATTCACACCGAACTCACTGCCCGACTCCCAAACCACCTGACCATTCAAAGTGTGAGTGCGAGAGAGCTGCTCCAATTGAATGGTGATACGAACGAAATCACCCTTACGGACAATTGGTCTAGAGTCTTTAGCTTGAAACATGGCTCCCGTTTTCGACAGGTTCTTCATGATGCTCACGAAGTCAGAACTCTTTCCATAAACCTCTACCGTTGCATCTTCGAAGGTCATGTATCTTTCAGAAATTCGATCTTTGGCCATACTTCATTGTCGGCGAAGCTTTTGAAAAAGCATAGGGCTAGAAATGAATCAGGCGATAATTGTCCCAAACTGAAATCTTTGTCTGGAGAGTGTTGAACGTTTCGACATTTTCCGATGTTCTGTTAGTTTGCACTCGACTGATCAGTATTCAGTTACAAACGACTAAAGGCGGAGGAAGTGCGAATGAAATTCCAGAGTGAACAAGAGAAATTTGGATTGAGTGGAGTCTCTCGTCTCATCATTGGCAGCACTCTGACTTCTCTGATGATCTCGGCCAGCGCCTTTGCCATAGATGACTCCGGCATCAGTTCGTTGCAAGCGATGGAGTTGCCAAATTTAGGTCTGTCATTAGATAATCTTTCGGTTTCTGGAATTTCAAGCGGCGCTTACATGGCCGTCCAATTGGGAAGTTTACGTTCAGATATTTTTACCGGAGTCGGAGTGGTGGCGGGCGGTCCCTTTAACTGCGCCAAGGGGAGTTCGATGCGAGCGCAAGGCTGCATGTCAGCGCCTCAAAATGTGAGCGTGCCGGGATTGCAAGCCGACCTTGCAAAAATGGTGAGCGAAGGCTCTGCCAAAAGTTCCGTCGGTTTAAAATATCAGACAGTTGCCATCATTCAAGGAAATTTGGACCACGTAGTGAATCCAATATCTGCCGATAAGCTGACTGAATTTTACAATGCCGCAGGATCAAAGGTCGTTGCCAAAACGGACTTACCTATGGGCCATGGATTTCCGGCACCGCGCGGAGAGGTGCCTTGCCAGGAAGGCCGAGCTCCGTGGATAAACAATTGCGGATATGACGGCGCTGGATTTCTTTTACAAAATTTAATGAACCTTCCTGCAAATTCAAACATTGCACCGATTGATGAAAATCTTTTCACTTTTGATCAGGCGGATTTCTCTCCACTCGAAGCAAAAATGGCAGCCACCGGTTATGTCTATATCCCATCAGCTTGCCAAAAAGGTTCAGGCAACAAAAATTGTCGCTTGCACGTCGCTCTCCATGGCTGCATGCAGAGCCCTTGGATCGTCGGTAAAAACTTTGTAAAAAACGCCGGCTACAACGACTGGGCCGAGTCCAACAACGTTGTTGTTTTGTACCCTTCTATGATGCCCTCGATGATGAATCCAATGAGCTGTTGGGATTGGTTTGGTTATACCGGTTCGAACTATGCAACTCTCGAGGGTGTACAGGTCAAAGCGATCCTCGCCATGGTTGATCAACTGACCAAGTGATTTTCGTTTCGTCGCACGCGACTCTGGAATGTGATTCACTCTTGCATCATTGACAGGCGCGAGCGGATCCCGCAAATTCAAAACCCTATGGTTCCACACGCGTTGGCAATACTAGAAAACTGGGCCGAATTTCGATATTTTATCGAAACTTACTTTCGCGAAAAAAATTTCTTGCGATTGTTCACCCCTTCTCTCGTCAGCTGCCCTGGTACCGAACCCTCTCTACAGCCGTTTGCCGTCAATCTCCAACAGGGCTCCCATTCCATCACGCGATATCTTCCCACCAGCCCCGAGATTTCTATAAAAAAAATTCTGTGCTCAGGAGTTTCTAACGCATTCGAAGTGTCCTCGGCTTTTCGCAACAACGAATGGACAGATCATCATCTACCACAATTCACCATGCTCGAATGGTATCGAACCAACTCTCACTTGCGATCGATTCACGATGATGTCGTCGACTTCATTCGCCGAGCTTGTGAGTTCGCGGGCAAACCGGCACCGCTGTTCATGACTCGTTCGGTGGCGGACTTATTTCGTGAACATCTGGGCCGAGCATTAATGCCAGAGCACACCATCGAAGATTTGAAAAACTTGATTGTCGACAGCCGGCTCCGCCCGATTCAATCGGATTTGATTGATGACCATTTTTTTTATTTATGGTTAGAGGTGATTGAGCCTCGATTGCCAATGGATCAGGTTGTTTTCGTGACCGACTATCCGGTGTATCAAAGTGCTTATGCCCAGCTTGATGCGCGTGGAGAATGGGCTCAACGCTTCGAAGTTTTTTGGCGGGGCCTCGAATTGGGAAATGCGTTTCAAGAAGTCACGGATCCAGAGGAGCAACGCCGGCGTTTTGAGCGCGACAACGGAAAAAAATTAGCGGCCCACCTGCCATCCCTTCTCATTGATGAAGAGTTTCTACAGATGATGACTCAAATGCCACCGACGGCCGGGATCGCGATGGGAATTGAGCGGATTTTCATGGCCTTGCACCCGGGAGTAAAAATCACCGACATCCATCCCCTCTTGAGAGGACCCTCGTGATCTGGCCGGCTGCGATTCCACTCAAACACGTCGTCGCATTCACAAAAAAAGACCACGCCATCGGCTTAGAGGGAAAAATCCCTTGGCATCATCCGGCCGATCTTTCGCACTTTAAAAAAGTCACACAAGATCACGTTTTGCTAATGGGTCGCGCGACCTATGAGTCCCTGGCAAAGCCTCTTCCGGGACGCTTTCATTTCGTTTTGAGTCAAACTCGAAAAATCGAAAAGTCCACCGTCCACTCAGTGGTGAGCTATGCGGATCTCTTGAAAAAACTCGAAACTTTTTCTGTTGATTTTCCAAGCTGGAGTGAACGTTTGAAGAGTGGCATTGCCGTTTGCGGCGGTGAAAAAATTTATCTAGAAACTGCCCCCTGGGCACACGAAATTTTTTTGACTGAAATCGATGAGGATCATCCTGGCGATCGATTTTACAATGTCGACCTATCACCTTTCTCGGAAGTCTCCTGCCACAGTCAGGGACCGCTCAAGTTTCGACATTTGATTCGAAAGTAAAATCCAAATTGACTTCTTGAACTCTCATGTCGAAACGACTTGTGAGTCCAGTTAAGGAGCCTCTGTCAAAAACTTAATCGTTAAAAGATTGATCCATTTTCCCAACGTCTCAAATCGACATTCCTATGCCGTGAGCTAGCAGTTAAGCCTGGGGACTCCTTATAATAAAAAAGGGAGGTCCATTGGCAATTTGGCCCAGCGTCTTTGACTACAAAAGCTGCCACATTTTTCTGAAAGACCTCTTTCATTTTCAAAAAAAGATGCAAAACGAGCGTCACGAGGGTATCGAATGAACAAAAATCCGGCTAAATGGGTTCTCTTGGCCGCCACATTTTTTGCTTTGGTTTCGATATTTCAAAACTGCGCAAAACAACTGGGGACCGACACCGGCAACCCTCTCACTCCCGGGAGATTGAGTCCTGTTATCGAGCCCCCTTTGGCTAGTGCTCCGCCAACCGCCGACATGGCGTTGACGTTGGCGCAAGGACTTGCGATGCAACTCTGCAACCGAGCCACACTTTGCAACAACATCAATGACTTCGATGTTTGTTTTCACAACGTGAAAACAAATCAGACCTTTTCGAATCTACTCACCACAGTGCCAACTCGGGATTTGAACGAGCTTGACGAAAAAGAGAAGTCCGAAGACACAGTGATTCCTGTCGCCAAAAAGTCCGCGTGCCTTCAAGAGGTTCAGCAGACCACCTGCCAAGCCCTCGAAGGCCTGGAAGACGCCCGCACGGACCTGGCCAAGCTCTTCCGCCAATCTGCAAACTGTCGAAATTTAGATCAACCATAATCAAAAACTGGAACATAGATCGGAAGAGCACACGTCTGAACTCCAGTCACGGCTACAGATCTC
>CALCCV010000267.1 GCA_937900305.1 uncultured Pseudobdellovibrionaceae bacterium
TTATTACAAATCAAGATCAATTTTCTGAATACAATAAAAAAATTCTCGATGAATTGAAGCGCCAAGAAAATCGAATTCGCGCAGAATATCAAAAGAAAGAGTCAAAGGAGACCGCCAGTGGGGAAGATTGGTAATTCAAAATGGACCTACGGAATTGTTTGGCTCATCACCCTCTTTGTCAGTCAGGTGTTTGCCGAAACAAAAATTGAGGCCGAGTTTGTTCCCGATGTGGTGAGTCCTGGTGAACAGGCGGAGTACGTGATTTCTGTGACTTCCGATGAAAAGATGAATATCTCTCCGCCCACCTCTCTCAATATGAAAGGACTCAGATTTCAAAAGGGTCCACCGCAAGAATCGTTTTCGCAAAGTCGAACTATGCAACAAGGTGAAAGTGGTTTTGAATTTAAAAGTCACGTGGTCCAACAATTTATTTATAGTTTCATCGCCGAACAAAAAGGTGTTTTTAAATCAGGGCCGGTCCAAATCACCATTGCGGGTAAAGAGCAAGCCGTCCCCGAAGCCACGCTCACGATTGGTGATCAAGGCAGTGGTGCGGGCGGAGGCCAGGTCCGCCGTCGCAAAGCCCCGTCAGAGGATCCTCTATTTCCCTTCGGCTTTGATCCCACCGAGGATTTGAGTGAGGCCGAAGAGCAACTCTTCAATCAACTGCGTGGGCGAAGAGGTTTTGGAGGCTTTGGCGGTGGACGTGGCGGAGCTCCGGCGCAACGATCTGGGCCTGAACCTCAATTTCGTTCGATGCCCGAAAATGCCGACGAAGCTTTTTTTATTCAAATTGAAGTGGATAAAACTGAAGTTTACGAAGGAGAACAGATCACGGCCTCGTGGTATGTTTACACGCGAGGGATCATGGAGACCTTCGACCGATTGAAATTTCCCGATCTAAGAGGGTTTTGGAAAGAAATCATCGAAGAGGTTCCGGCGCTCAATTTTTCGGAGGAGATTGTCAATGACGTTTCTTACCGCAAAGCTTTGATTGCATCGCACGCGCTCTTTCCAATCAAAGCGGGGGAATCGAATATCGATTCATTCAAAGTGCGTTCGCGCGTGCGAATGCAAAATCCGTTTGGCATTGGTTTTGGTCGGGCCTACGAATACACCAAAGTTTCAAAGCCAGTGAAGATCAAAGTTCTCCCGTTACCGCAAGAAGGTAAACCTCCGACATTTTCGGGAGCGGTCGGTGATTTCGAAGTCAATGCCGTGGCGGAAGGAACAACTTTCCCTGTCAACCAACCCCTCGTTTATAAAATTCGCTTTGAGGGAAAGGGGAATGCAAAACTGATCGAACTTCCGGCGATTCAATGGCCCGATGGACTTGAGATGTACGATGTCAAATCCGAAGCTAAATTTTTTAAAGAAGGCACTTCTTACAAGCAATTTGAAGTGCTCGTGATTCCGCGCAAAAAGGGCGAAATGATTTTACCTGAAATCGATTTCGCCGTCTTCAATCCAGCCACAAAAAAATACGTGATTCAAAGAACTCCGTCACAAATTATTCAAGTCGTCGACAATCCCAGCGGCAATGTCGCCCAAAATGCCGATCAGAGTTTCGGAAATACTCCAGAAAAAAAAGTCGCAACGGCCAAGCCCTCTCTTCCTCCACCGATGGTTCAATTGTCTTCGGGAGCCGCTGCCACCGCCCAGGCCTGGCCTATCTTTTCATTGATCGCTTTCGGGTTCATCGCCGGAGGCTTGGGCCTGCAGGCGCGTCGCGATCTGGGTCTCGGGTCTCGCAAAATGACATTGAAGTTAGTGGTGAAGAGGCGCTGGAAAATCGTCACACGCGCTCATCGTTCGGGAGATCTACCAAAGATGGCCGGCGAAGTGATGAATTGTTATTCGATCGCCGTCGGCGAAATCAGTCGTCAAACTCGAGCCATTCCCCTCGATCGCCTGATCGACCTCGCCCCCGCAAGTTTGCGGTCTGAACACGGCGCTGCGATTCGCGAAAACTTCGATTATTTTCAGACAATTTGTTTTGCCCCGAAGGAAGCACTCCAAGAGCTGGAGCGAAAGGATCTTGTGCAGAGAAATCTCGATCACGCCAAGCGCCTCATCAATTTACTGATCGAACGGACGGAAGAGAGGAAAATTTAATACTCCGACGTCAGATATTATCTCAGCTCCTTGTAGTCCAAAGCGACGTTGACACGAAATTGGGAACAGTGGGCGACGGGGGCGCGAATGTTGGTGCCAAACAGAAGTGCGATTCCAGCCGTCACAGTTCGAAGCGAATCCCTTGCGCGAGTTGGACATTCTTCGCATACGAAATGGTTGAAGTCTGGCGCCGCATGTAGGTTCTCCAAGCGTCGGAACCAGATTCGCGGCCTCCACCCGTGTGTTTTTCGCCGCCGAAGGCTCCGCCAATTTCAGCTCCGGAGGTGCCGGAGTTGACGTTGGCGATGCCACAGTCGGAACCCCGCTGAGAAAGAAAAATCTCAGACTCAATGAGGTCTTCGGTAAAAATGGCCGAGGACAAGCCGTAGTCAGTTGAGTTTTGAATTTCAATGGCATGGGCTAGCTCTCCAGAGTAGCGGAGCAAATAGAGGATGGGAGCGAAGGTTTCCTGGCGAACCATTTTATGATTTGGCTCGGCTTCCACTAAGGCAGGTTTAACGTAGCAGCCAGATTCGAAACCAGAGCCGCTCAATACGTCGCCGCCGATGAGAATTTTGCCACCCTCATTTTGTACCTCGGCCAGCGCTTTTTGCATTTGGGCGACGGCGGCGGTGTCGATCAAGGGGCCCATTAAATTTTCAGGTTCGAGGGGACTGCCGATGCGAAGTTCTTGATAGACCCGCACCAGCTCAGTTTTGACCTTGTCATAAATCTCGGGATGAAGAATCAGCCGTCGGGTCGTGGTGCAGCGCTGACCTGCGGTGCCCACGGAGCCAAAGACGATCGCCGGAATGGCCTTTTTTAAATCTGCGTTTTTAGTGACAATGATGGCGTTGTTGCCGCCCAGCTCGAGCAGAACTTTGCCAAAACGTTCGGCGACGATGCGACCAACTTTTTGACCCATGCTCGTGGAACCAGTCGCCGAAACAAGGGCGACGCGGGCATCGCGCACAAGTTTTTCACCGACTTCGGGACCAGTGCCAATGACTAAGTTGAAAACACCTTCTGGAACTTGCAAGTCTTGAAGAGTGCGTTGAATAATCCCGTGGGTGGCCAAGGCGGTGAGTGGCGTTTTCTCCGAAGGCTTCCAGATGACCGTGTTGCCGCAGACGGCGGCCAGCATTGCATTCCATGACCACACGGCTGTTGGGAAATTAAACGCAGAAATTACGAGGACGGGGCCCAGGGGATGCCACTGCTCAAGAATTTTGTGATCTGGACGCTCTGAGGGAATAGTCAAACCATAAATCCGTCGCGACAGGCCCACGGCAAAATCACAGATGTCGATCATCTCTTGCACTTCACCCAAACCTTCTTGGAGGGACTTTCCCGTTTCAAGGGTGATGAGAGTGCCTAAGGTTTTTTTACTTTGTCGCAAGGCTTGACCAATTTGGCGAACGACCTCTCCGCGCTGAGGCGCTGACCAGTTTCGCCATTTCAAAAAGGCTTGTTGTGCAGTCGTGACGATCTGGTCGCAAACTTCGCCACCCGCCCATTGGATTTCGCCAAGTCGTGCTCCGTCAATGGGGGATGAGATTTGTGCGGTTGTCCCTGTCCCCGTTTGCCATTCAACGCCTGTGGAAAGATTGGGGAGAGGAGTCGAGAGCCCGAGTTCACGCAAAAGATTTTCCATCTGCAAAGATCCTTTCGAATTAAAGCCAAAACTCAGCGACACAAAAAACAGAGCCATCGCCAGGCCCGCTGCACTTTCGCCCACTTGGTCAACTGCTCTTGGGGCCATTCGGCAGCCAGTTTGATGGGCACTTCTAGCACTTTGTAATTCTTCTGTCGACTGGCGCGCAGGAGCTCCGGCCCCAACAGCTCAATGCTCGTAGGCCGTGAGAGCGACAAGGATCTGAAATTTTCGGCAGTTCCCAACCAGTGCGGAGAGAAGGGGTCGTGAAACGTGGATCCCAACTTCTCATTGAGGGCGTTTCGCCAGCGGCGATCAAAATGGTCAGCCGGAAGTTTGCGAGCGGCGAAAGTGAATGGCACATTTTGATCTGTGAGTGTTTGCAAAAGTGGAAAAATTTCAGACAGGGGAACTCGCAGATCATGGTCCATCACGACGACGTAGCGGCCCTCGGCACCTTCAAAATCTGCTGAGCCCAACGTGGCCTCTGTCCGCCAAATGATTTGATGAGGCAGAGAGTGTTTGGCAAAAAAAGCCGCGATTTCTGATCGACGCTGATGCTCGAGGTTGGCAGGGATCACCGAAGATGGTGAACCCGCGGCGGGAATGAGAATCAGAGTGAGTTCAGGTTTCATCAGGCCGACTTTGGCCCTGAATTCTCAGTTCGTCAAATTAGGAGCGGGGAGTCTGGTGATCTTCGAGAATTTGGCAGAGGTGTTCCCGATGGACCTCTGGCAAATCTTTGATGCTCTTAATGAGTTTGATGGCCATCTCGCGAATCTCGGAAGCTTCGTCGACTGATGTTTCAATCTGGCGGAGTTGTCCGGCCAGATTCATCATCAGTGTGTGACCCAGAAAATAAATTTCGGCGTGAGTGATTTGGCCATCACCGACGCTGAAGTGCAATCCATTTTGGTGAACGTCTGCAAACCAAAATGAATCTTGCCCTTCTTCTTTGTGCAATATCTCAGGATTGATTTTTTGCAATCCCAGACCCAGCAGTTCGGCAAAAAGGTGGTTGCGGATTGAGCGTTGGAAAAAATAATCCGTGTGTTGAAATTGACACCCGAGGGTGGAAGGGCCCCGATGACGAATCTCTATTGAAACCACGTGAGTGGCTTTGTCGCTCAACTCCAGCGTTCCGGTGAGTGGGCCTTCGGTGGAAGACCAAAGGGAAGCCTCTTTTTCATCATAGATGAGGGCCATTCCCGTAGTGGAGAGATTTTTGAGGCGAAATTCTTTTTTGCCATTTTCAATATTGAGTAAAAAACGCACATTGTGAAGCGGGACCAGGGCCACTCGTTCTGCTCGACTGGGAAAAGACGCTGGCTTTTTCTGTAGGAGATCGGAGATCTCTCGCACAAGGGGAATTTTCTTTATCGCTGACATTTTCACTCCTGCCTTCTCCTTTTCGTCAGAATGGGGTCAGAAACTGAGTCGTCTCAAATTGAAGCGAACTTTGAGTCCCTGTGTCACGCAAGATCGAGGACGCGGCGCTGAGAGGCCCTTCGGCCCCTTGCCAGACACTGTTGGCATCGATTAGGGTCGATGGAAAGTGCGGAGAATTGCGATGCCAAATTTTTTGAACGGGATGAAATTTTTTTTGCTGATTTCGACGTTGGGTCTGGCTTCTTGCGCCAGCTATTTTGTTCGGCAAGAGTGCAAAAAGATCAATTGGTACGACTATGGCTATGAAGAAGCTATGAAGGGCCATCGTCTTTCGAACAATGCTCAAATTCAGCGGTGTGAAGAGGCCGAGGCAGATGT
>CALCCV010000268.1 GCA_937900305.1 uncultured Pseudobdellovibrionaceae bacterium
AAAAGGTGCCGACTATTACGAAAAGCTGACACGAAAGTTCCCAAATAGCACTTTTGTGAAAGAAGCCTATTTTGCACTGGGCGAATACTATTTTGAGAATGATAAGTGGGCTCAAGCCTATAAAGAGTACTCACCTCTTCTCAAAGACAAGAAGCATCGTCTACATACTTTTGCCGTTTATAAGAGTGCGTGGTGCTTGTATCGCTTAGGCAAATACAAGTCTGCTCTTAATTACATGGAATACATCATTAAAAATGCTCGCGCCCAAGATGACGAGGCTGGTAGCAACAAACGCAGCATCAGCAAAAGTAAGCTCGAAGCCGAGGCCTTGCGTGATATCGTCGTATTTTATGCTAACTATGGGAAACCTGAAGAAGCAGTTAGTTATTTCAAAGCCTTGGTTGGCCCTAAGGATTTAAAAAACTATCTTGATAAATTGGCCTACTTTTATGCTGACCGAGGTAACAAAGAGGCTGCGGCAGATTTATTCCGGATTCTCATTGTTGAAGAGCCTGGAAACCCCAAGGCGTTCGATTATCAATACCAGATTGTTCAGGGCTATTTTTATACAAAAAATTCTCCGAAATTTAAAGAGGAGCTCTACCGTTGGATCAAGGACTATGGACCCAAGAGTGCATGGGCGAGTGTCAATGGTTCCAACAAAGAGTTAACTGAGAGTTCGAATAAACTTCGCGAAACAACTTTGCGAAATTACATCTTACAACAACATCAAACTGCGCAAAACTCTCGAAATCCTGCTGCACAGGCGAATGCGGCTCAAGGTTATAAACTGTATTTCGAAGAATTCCCGCAGACAGAAGTCATCGGGGATATGCATTTTTATTTCGGGGAGCTTTTGTATGACATGAATCGCTTTGACGAAGCGGCATTTCAATACAAATGGGTAGTGGACAATGCGCCAACCAATAAATTCGCTGGCAAATCGGCACAAAATTTAATTATCGCCGTCGAAAAAAGTTTGCCCAGCGATGAAGATATGCAAAAGCGGGTGGGAACATCGACCGAAAAAATTGCACTTGATCCTAAAGTTGATCGGTACATCAAAGTTTCAAACTGGTTTGGCGAGAAGTTTCCAAACTCCGAGAAGGCACCAGAGATTCGATTTCGCGCAGGTCGACTGTATTATCTCAGCAATCATTTTGACGAATCGACAGTCATTTTTAAAGAAATCGTAAAAAAATATCCGTCGTCAAAATATGCCGAATATTCTGCGAATTTGCTCTTAGATATTTACAACTTGAAAAAGGATTACGTTGGTCTTGAAAAAACTGCCTCCGAACTGCTCGCCGTCAAAGGGTTAGCTGATTCGAAAGCGGGGAATGACATCCGTAACGTCCTTGAAAAGGCATCGTTCAAGCGAGCCCAAGATCTTGAGGGAGAGAAAAAGTACCTAGAAAGTGCGCAACAATTCGAAACCTTTGCCAAACAAAACTCAAAATCTGATTTGGCTGTTGCTGCGATGTACAATGCCGGTGTGAATTACGAGAAGGTAGGACAATTGGGAGCTGCGCTGGCGGCGTATCAGTTCGTGATGGGGAGCCCGCGGGCTGAAGCGAAACCTCTGAAACCGAAAGCCAAACGGTTTTTGGCTAAAATTTTTCAAGACTCGGCGCAATTTGAAGAGGCAGCAAAAATGTACGAACAGGTGGCCACCGAAGATCCTAAAGATCCATTGGCCGCCAGCTATGTTTATAATGCTGCGGTTTTGTACGAAGCCTTGGGTAAGTACGGTGATTCCGTCAGAGCTTACAATCAGTTCATAGGCATGACTAAAAAAGCGCAAGAGCGCCAAGATGCCCTCTTTTCGGTTGCTACCTTGTATCGCAAGGGCAATCAGCCGGCACTGGCGATCCAGCGGTATAAAGAGTATTACGACGGCGCTTTAAAGATTAACGAAAAAATGGTCGAAGCCTCCTACTGGGTTTTTGAATTGAGTCGACGCAGAGGTTCGATCACGCAGGCCGAAGATTGGAAGAAAAAAACGATTTCCATCCAGCGAAAGCTGTCATCAGATCGAAAGGGACCTGGAGCGGGCTTTGTTGCGAAGATCAAAATTTTGGATATGAAAGCGACATTGGCGACGCTCAAGCAAGTTCGCTTTCCAGCCAACCCAGCGGGACAAAAAAATGCCGCGCAAAAAATGCAAGAGTTGATTGTTCAGCAAAAAAATCAGCTGTCTGAAATTATCGCTTACGACAGTGCCGAAGAGTTGGTGGGTGCCCTTTATTATTTCGGTGAAGCCAACAATCATTTCGCGCAATCTCTGATGAGCGCGCCACTTCCGGCCGGACTAAATGAAGAAGAGCTCAAGCAATACAAGGCGGGAGTCGAAAAATTGGCCGAAACGCCTCTGTCAGCGGCTAAAGAGTCCTACAAAAAATCAGTCAACAAGGGCCAAGAGCTTGAGTCTTACGGGCCTGACTACAAAGCGGCCATCGTGCAACTTAAATCTATCGATCCAACGTCGACGGGGTTCAGTGGCGAAGTTGGATCTGACAGTCGATTGGTAAATTGGATGGGGTCGATGTGATAAAAGTTATTGGAAATCAAAAAAGGCAGTTCGGTGTCGTCGCGCTTTTGTGTTTGACGTTGCTCCGTTGCGAAACAGCGCCGAAATCAGACGGTGTCACCGAAGAAATGCCGGTGGCCCAGCAAATCAATAATGACGTTGAATCAAAATCGTCAGGCAGCTCTGCCGTCATTGATACGAAATCTACATCAAAAGCTGAGGATCAACCTCAAAGCCCTCAACATGCGGCGGCCAGTTCGAAAGCGTCGGGCCTTTTGGACGAAGCCATTCGTTCGCAAAGTGACGAGAAAATCAAAGAGGCTGCTGAAAAACTTTTGAGTGTAAATGGTGCAGACGTAAAGGCTATGAATGCGTTGGCGATGTATTACTACAAAAAAGGTCGTTTTGATGCGGCAAAATATCTTTTGAGCAAAGCAGTGGCAACCAATCCAAACGTTGGTCCCGTTTATTCGAATCTTGGGATCGTTCACCTCGCTCTTGACGAAGAAAGAGAAGCGGTTCGCAGTTTCAAAAAGGCAGTTGCTTTGGACGAATCAGACGCCGTTTCGTCGGCGAACCTGGGCGCAATTTATGCTCAAAATTATGATTATACAAAAGCAGTTTTAGTTCTTGAAACTGCTGTCCGCAAAGGGATTAAGGACGCCAAAGTTTTGAATAACTACGGTATCGCGCTCATGGGTACAGGAAAATTTGAAATGGCTGAAGACATTTTTAAGCAAGCTTTGAAAGATTCCAACTCGCAGAAGGAGACGTTGTTCAATTATGCCATCCTCTTGATCGATCACTTGGTGAAGAAGCAAGAAGGTATGGATGTTTTGAACAGACTTAAGTTCATTGGACCTTCGGAGGAAATGAAAAACAAAATAAAGGATTTGGAAAACAAAGCAAAAGCTGGTGTACAATAATCTGAGGGAAAGAGATACTAAACCATGGTTCGACTAATTTTGATTTTCACATTGCTGCTTGTTCCACAGGTGTCTCTTTCGCAAGACAAGCCAGCGGCTGCACCTAAAATCAAATCCAATAAAGAAAAGCGCGCCACGTTGAACTTCGAGGATGAGCTCGTTGAAGGCGCGACTCAGAAGCCAGAGTTGTTTGCTCTGTTTCAGAAGAAAAACTTCAACTACAAGCGATTGATTAAGCTGCGGGAAAACTTTTTGCCCGAAATGAGACAGACAACTGAAGATGTGCAACGAGTTCGGGGTGGGAATTGAAATCTCCAGTCATATTGAGAGTTTTTAAAGGTCAGCAGCTGATTGAGGTTAAGCAATTCGATGCCGACCAAATCGTCATCGGCAATAAGGCCGAAGTGCAGGTTGATTTAAACGACGACGCTGTATCGCCAATTCACGCGATGATTGAAAAGCGTGACGCTGGCTACTATCTGTGCGATCTGGGCAGTCAATCAGGGACTTATAAAAATGGCCAGGCGATTCTCGACGACGCAATCGAGTCGGGAGATGAGCTCTTGATCGGTGCGTTTCGAATTTTGTTTTATGTTGGCGTTCCCAAGCCAAAAGGTTTGCCCGGAGCCGTGGCCCCATCTGCACAAAAGCCTGCAATCACCGGAGAGGCGCAGTCACCGGAAGGTCCGCCCGCAGTTGTGCCCAAACCACCTAAGGTTAATTATCCTGAGCCTTCGCGCGCAAAAGTTCAAGAAATTGAACTTAAAGACGAAGAAGCCAAAGTTCCGGTTGTGCCTGTCATTCCGGTTGAAAAACCAGGCTTT
The DNA here is from genome assembly GCA_937900305.1 of uncultured Pseudobdellovibrionaceae bacterium. GTDB lineage: Bacteria > Bdellovibrionota > Bdellovibrionia > Bdellovibrionales > Bdellovibrionaceae > CALCCV01. The sequence goes on from CALCCV010000268.1 coordinate 4,281, forward strand.
GTTCCCAACGCAGAGGGAACGACCGCGACGATTGATCCATATGACGAAGATGGCGATCAAGATCCCACCCAGTTTTTAATGAAGCCCGCGCTTCCGAAACACATTCCTCCGCCCGAAGATTCGGATTTAGAGAAGACCATTGCGCAGACGCGGGTGACAGACCGTCAGCAGCCCATTCAGCGGCAATCTGCAAAGACTTCGAAGACTGCAGCCGCTTTTACGCCGAAGGCCGCCAGCACTGGAACCTACGCTCCGGAAAGCGAGATTAAGGATCTCAGAACTTATCTCAAGCCAACTAAAGGCAATGTTTTGCAGGTGGTCGTCGCTTGGCGTGAGCGAGTTTTAGAGACGTATCATTTTCGTCAACGCGGTTTAATTAAACTCGGCTCCAACGAACGAGCAGATGTTTATATTCCAACCTCAGTCGTCCCGAATGATTTTCCCCTCATAGAAATTTCGACGATCGTTAAAGTCCAGGCTATGAATGGCATGGACTTAGAGTTGATTGATGGCGATGGCGCCAGACCTCTCAAAGATCTCATTCATTCGGGCAAGGCCACGATGGGTGCGGTGGCATCGGTGCGCCTTGATCAGGGCGAACTCGTTCATATCACTTTGCCTGGTGATAACTTACACATCTATGTTCGTTACGCTCCAGCCACCGGCGTGATTCCGCTCGGTGAAGGTTTGGTTTCTAGTTCTGAAATGACAGCTCTTCTCGCAACGGTTGTGATGGTTGCGCTATTGGGATTCTATTTGTCGGTGACAACCCCGACTGAGCCGCCGATCGAAGAAGAAGATATGGTCGTGGCAGAGGTTATTTTCAATACTCCTGAAAAACCAAAGCCGCCCAAACCGCCGCCGGAGCCCAAGCCACCGGAGCCGCCGAAGCCACCGCCAGAACCACCCAAGCCACCGCCGAAACCGCCTGAGCCTACAAAAGTTACGGCGGGTGAGGTGACGAAAGAAGCTAAAACCAAAGGTGAGAAAACCAATTTACCTGCGGCTCCAAAACCGACAGTCGCGCGCAAAGCTGTCGAAGTGGCTCCGAGTCCAAATACATCGAAGAAAAAGATTTTTACTTCGGCAAAATCCGGTGGAGCCATCAAAATTGGCCAGCAAGCTGGAGCGAATGCTGAAAGCTCAAATAAAGATCCCAATAAGTTTGGACTGTTGTCGGCGTTTGGTGGTGGTGGCGTTCGTCAAAACCAGATCGGAAGAGCGTCGTGTAGGGAAAGAGTGTCTTCGCCTGTGTA
>CALCCV010000269.1 GCA_937900305.1 uncultured Pseudobdellovibrionaceae bacterium
GGTCTTGGGATTGTAGCCCCACAGTTGGCCCAATTGAGATTGATCATAAGCTTGCAATTCAGTTCCAAAAATATCCAACCGACCGACAACGTTCACACCGTCGGAAGCGATGATCATTGGATCCAAATGCAAAAAGTGAGTCCCATAGGCTTTTCGCTGGTTGGTGCCACCCAGCGCCGGCTTGTCCAACTCCATCCACTCGGCTCGGTAACCACCCTTCCAATCCAACATCATTGCTGAGGCGGCCTGGCTCGCGACGGTTACAACTAAGAGCATCCACATTTTCATAGTATTGCCTTTCAACTTCACGCTTTGGTGATGCCTAAAACTTCTGACTCACGAACAATAACCACTTTTTGGCCGGCCAATTCCACATTAGTCCCCACATAGCGGTCGAACAAAACTTGATCTCCAACTTCGACGTCCATTGGCTTCACTTTGCCTTTCGCATTCATATGTCCGCGACCGATCGCCACGACTTGACCGCGAAAATAACCCGCAGTTTCGCTGACGGTGTCGGGAATAAAAAGTCCACCCGCCGTTTTGCGTTCCAACTCTTCAGCCACTGAAACCACCAACCGGTCATCTAAAGGCTGAAGAATCTTTTCAAGATCTTTCGGCGACAGCGTGACTTTTTTAATCGATGCCTTCCGAGCAGTTTGTGGAGCAGTTTGTGGGATCGACTTGCCCGTGACTTTTGCCGCCGACTTCGTTGCCGCGTTCGCACGAGTTTTTGGCGATGCCTTAGTTTGGCTTTTCGTCGCCGCTATCTTTTTTGCTGGCGACTTCGAACTCGCCTTCTGAGCTCCTTTTGCAGCTTTTTTGACAGCTCGTTTAGCGGACGCCGGTGAAGCTTTTGCAGCTTTTTTGCCAGGCGCTTTCACCGATTTCGATGTTGATTTGAGGGATGTTGATTTGATTTTGGATGGGGATTTGGACTTTGATTTGGACTTTGACTTAGCCACGCTTGCCTCTTTCTTCTTCCAGATACTTTTTGTAAAGGATGTCCCACTCGGGACTGCCTTCGACGACTCCTCGTTTGAGGGATGTCACCTTCTCACGCGCCTTTTTATCTAGGATTTGTTCCTCTTGCACAAACTCTTTTAGTGCCAGTTTTGTAGCACGCAACGCCGCATCTTCATCCGTGTAGTCCAAGAGGTCATCTTCCCACACACCGTCGGTGATGAGATGGGCCCAGTGACTCAATCGATCTTCTGACAGTGTCATGCTCTGCTCCAATTCGAAGTGTTTGAGGACAAAAATACTCTACAGAATGAACTTTTTCTCTTTGGCTAGTTTTTGCTTCAGCATCGGAAACATTTTGTAGCGCTGAAACTCGCCCGCATTGGTGCGTTCGAGGTTGTCTAACATCCGATTGGCCTCTTGTTCGATCTGTTGCTCAATTTCAAGATCGCCGATCAAGCTGGCGGCGATGCGAGTGCGCACTTCAGATTCCGATGCCTTTAAAGTGATCAAACCCTTGTCCTGCCACTGTCGCCAGACCCGATCAACGATGTCATCGATTTGCTTGTTCGTCAGTTTCAAGTGACCTCGATTTGCAACTTTGCCTCTGTGATCGAAACTCGAAGACATCACACATCCTTCATGATTTTTAGAGTGAATCTTTGTAGAGTTCACATGGTGTTTCACGTTGCTAATTTTTAGAAAATCTTTTCTACTCTCGAGCTATGTCATGGCCTTTCAACTCTCAAGCTTCGGATTCTCCGCAATTCAGCGCCAAATTAAAGACCATTTTGATCGCTTTTTCCAGCCTTCTGACGCTTGCGATCATCGCATTTGGTGTCTTCGTTGCAGAAATGAATCAAACTCTGACGAGCAAATTGCAAGAAAAGGCGTTCCTCGTTCCGACCGAGTATTACACACGACCGCTCACATTTCGACCCCTTAAATCTCTTTCAATTGATGGCACTCAGGAAGAACTTCTTCGCCAAGGTTATCGGCGCAGAGAGTGGCAACAGCCGCTCTTGTCAGGCGACTTCGCCCTCGCAGATCGAGTCACCTGCATGGCCCGCACACAAATCAGTTTCAATCCCGACGTCACGGCTTGCCTGGTGTATGTTCCCACTGAAACCGGCCAAAAGCGTTTCACTTTCGAAAACGAGGCGATTTGGCTCACCTTTCGCACCGACAGTATTCTCGATGCACTCTATCGCGGTTATCCCCTCAATAGCATCACCGAAGCCAGTCTTTCACCGAAACTTTTAACTAGCTACCTTGGCGAAGAGCCGTTTTTGCAGGAGGAAGTTGAACTCGGCGTCGTTCCGACCATGTGTTTGAACAGCATTCTTGCGATTGAGGACAACCAATTTCTCGAGCACTTTGGTGTCAGTCCGACCGGCATTGTTCGCGCGCTTCTCAAAAATATCACCTCAGGTCGGCGAGCTCAAGGTGGCTCAACCATCACTCAGCAGCTCGTAAAAAATTACTTTCTCACCAGCGAAAAAACAATCTCGCGAAAAATTCAAGAACTCATTCTTTCGGTTTTACTAGAAGGACAGTTTACCAAAGATGAGATTTTAGCAACTTACATCAATATCATCTATATGGGCCGAAATGGAGCTTACCAAATCCGCGGCTTCGGTTCGGCGAGCCGCCACTACTTTAACAAACCCATCGCCGAATTGAACTTGAGCGAGTGCGCATTGATGGCTGCCATCGTCAACAGCCCTGGACTCTTTGATCCCTTCGGGAAACCTGAAAACGCAATGAAGCGACGAAGTCTTGTCTTGAAAAAGATGTTAGACGCAAGCTACATCAATCAAGGCGAAATCGAAGTCGCCGAAAAGGAACCCTTGCCCACGCGACGACCGATCGTCGCAACCGAAACCGCGCCTTACTTTATCGACGCCGCCAAAAAAGAATTGAAGCGACTCGGAGTCCCGGTTGCTGGCCATCGAGTGTATTTAGGCCTCGACATTGAGGCCCAGTCTTTGGCTCAAGACTCCTTGGTGAAATCGATCGAGTCCCTCGAAAGCAATAATAAAAAAATCAAAGCTCTTTATGACAAAGGCAAACGCTTAGAGGGCGTGGTCCTCGTCGCCGATCCCGTTACAGGTCTCATTGAGGCGGCCGTAGGTGGACGCGGTTTTCGCACAACTCAGTTCAATCGCGCTTATGATGGTCACCGCCAGGTTGGTAGTATCTTTAAACCCATCGTGTACCTCGCAGCCCTTCAAGAAAGCCAGGCTTTGCATCAAAATGGGGAAACGGCCCCGGCCGGCGCTCTTCCACCGCTGAATCCACTTTCAATTCTTTTAGATGAAAAACAGACTTACACCTTCGACCGGCAAAAGTGGTCGCCGCAAAATTATGGCAAACAGTTTTTCGGCGCCGTGCCTATGTATTTCGCGCTCAAAGAAAGCTTAAATGGCGCCACCGTTAAATTGGGAATGCAAGTCGGACTCGACAAAGTCATTCAAATCGCCCGAGCCCTCGGCGTAACATCAGATTTAAAAGCTTTGCCCTCTCTGTTGCTTGGCGCTTTTGAACTGTATCCTTACGAAGTTTTGCAAAGCTATGCGACACTCTCCCAATTGGGAAAAAAAACTCAGCTTGGCTTTGTGAAACGTGTGGAAACGCTCAACGGCGATCTGGTTTTTGATCACACACCCGAGGCGCAACTGGCAGTCGATGAATCCGCCGCGGCCGTCCTCGTCGGTATGATGAAACAAACAATACTCTCGGGCACTGCACGAGGAGTGAGTGCCTCAGGTTTTTTTCATCCTGCTGCCGGAAAAACAGGTACTACGAACGACTACCGCGATGCCTGGTTTGCCGGTTTTACTCCGCACATCGTGAGTGTCGTGTGGGTCGGCTATGATGACAACACCGTCACGGGTCTGACGGGTGGAAGTGGCGCAGTTCCAGCATGGACTCAGCTGATGCAAAAACTGAGTGCCAAATACACTCCGTCAGATTTTGCCTGGCCGGAATCCACGGCGAAGATTCTTTTGGATTCCAAAACGATTTCCGAATTGCATGGCTTTAAGAAAAACGAAGAACCCACATCGGTGGAATTGATTTTCAAAAAAGGAACCGAACCGTCCTCGGTGTCATTCTAGTTAAAAACTGATCTCGCAGACTGTGGGTTACACGGCAACTCACGAGATCTGTTTCAAATTTGAATTTCTAAACCTTCGTGGGCGAACTCCCACTCCACGGCAGGCTCTTGCGCAGCTTTGTTCTGCAACCGCCAGTTGTAAAATTCGGTCGTCTGCTGCTGCAGATCCATGATCTGCTGAATGTCAGCGCCGGGGTCATGATGAGCAAAGAGAACTCGTTTGATTTTTTCACGAAATGCGATATCGAGACCGACCTGAGCAGCTGAGTGACCCCAGTTCGCTTTTTCGGCTAACTCAGGAAATGTGTATTGCGCATCGAAATACATCAAATCGACATTTTGATAAAGTGGTAAGTCAGGGCCGAGCTCCTCACGCGTCGCTCGCGTGCCTTCGGTATCAACGCAGTGGGCATAGGTTCGGTCATGACTTTCTACCTTATACCCCCAGCAAGGATCAGGGTGATCGAGTTGATAAGGCGTTATTTTCATATCATTCAGGACAATCGCCTTTCGTGGTTCCAAAATGTGAAAATGAATTTTTGCCGATAGGTTTTCAAAAGGCACGGGAAAAAACGGCTTGCGGAAAACAGATCGAATGTTTTGTTCAAGCTCTGGTTGCACGGCATAGTAGTGAACGTGAATTCCCGGCACAAAATGAGGTGTGAAAAATGGCAAGCCGATCAAATGATCCCAGTGAAAATGAGTCATGAAGATGTGGAAGGGCCCCTTGCTGCTGCCCATGGTGCCACTCATAATTTGATCTGACAGATAACGAATGCCGCTGCCGCCATCAATTATAATTTGGGTTTTCGGACTGCGAACTTCAACGCTAGTGGTGGCCACACCATAGCCACCGAGATGAGGTGTCGGCAAACTCGCGATGTATTTCGCGATATGAGAAGTGTCGCGATATCCTGCAGAAAAATAACCTCGCAGCAGGTTTTCAAAGTGAAGCGACCATTTGTCAGGCATAAGGGTGGACGGCAGACTCCCGCGAACTCCCCAAAACTTAATTTGCAGAAAACCTTGTTGCATATGATTTATTTTTTAACGTTCGTGACACCGAAACAACAAAAGAATCACTCTCCCTGCTTTGGTCCAGGCCAAAATTGGGTTTAAACAGGTCCCCATTGTCCCGATCTCCACTGTCAAAACTTTAGACAATCGATCAGCACATCCCGTCTTTGAGCATTTTGGTGGCGCTCAAAATGAATCTAAGGTCGTCCATTCTTAGCTCAGAATTCGTCTCAGGCTCTCCAAAATGGCCAATCGCTATCTCAGATTGGCACATTTACTGAATATCGTGAATCTAAGGCCTTCGGCGAAGGTCAGCAGGAAAGGTGACGTTATGCAATTCGAACAACTCAAATCAGTGATGATGATTCTGGCCTCAGTGGCACTGGTTTCTAGTGGATTCGTAGCGTGCAACAAAGGTGGCGATCCCGAGGTCCCAGCTCCTGCCGGCCCAGGCGTAACGACCCCACCACCCATTCAACAACAATGTCCAGCCAATCAGACCTTGTATCAGGGACAGTGTATTGATCCCGCAAATTTGCCAATTTTAAATGGCTTTTTCGGTTTCTACGCCGAAAATTATTACAAAAACAATTTGAATATCTCGAGCAGCTCCACTTGGCGCAAATTTCTCAAAGAAGCGATGGGAGTTTGCGGACAAGCTGATCACACGGGCGGAGTGTATGCGTGCGACTATTGGAGCAACAGTGCTATTGACTTAGTGATTCAAGGCGGCAGTGCCTCCAATACCTTGCGAGCCATTTTTACAGCATGGCCAAAAACGAATTCGGCATTTCAATATGGTTACGCTTTGCCTTCGATCGGGGATGCGTTGAAGAGTTTTTTTGGATTTCCAATTTTAACTTCTTATAGCGCGTATCGCAATCCGCTCATTCTAGATATGACTGTTTCGCCAATCAATGACAGCAAAGGGTTTGAAGCTCGAGCTTATGGTGACCTATATACCCAAGCCAATCGTAGCTTAATTCAGCTGCAGGTAGCCGAAGGAAAATTTCAAGATGGGTATTTTAATTTTAGAGTGGGTTATCAGATCGGAAGAGCACACGTCTGAACTCC
>CALCCV010000270.1 GCA_937900305.1 uncultured Pseudobdellovibrionaceae bacterium
GTTTCAATTGGAGGTGGATCACCGGCAGTCGTTATGGGCTGGTGGAGATCATCGGATCGAGAATTTGCAAGCGCTCTGTTCGGTTCACAATCAGTTCAAGTATCGGCGGGAGACTGGGATTCGGTTTTGTTAAAAAAAACACCAGGTGGGGGGACCTGGTGTTTTGGGGAATCGTTGGGGGGTACTGATTGATAGAGCAAGGGTGGTGCCAGAGGTGAAAGGGCTTTGATGGTGGAGATGAGGACGTGGGAATCAGAACTTGTTTCGTGTTGAAACGATTTTGATGAATTTTTCTGATTCTGAGGCAGTAGAGTTTTGACAGGGAGGCGCGATTTTTGGAACTATCGGTTAGAAATGGCTTCCGAATTTGACGGCGTAGCTAGCCTCGACAAACCGATTCCATTCCAGAGCGAGGAAATATTTTTGGTAGTCGAAAGTGACTCCCCCTGTGGTTTGAAAACTAAATCTTTCGACATTGTTTCTCGAGCCGTCATTGGTGACTGGAGGTTCGGTGGTTGAAGTGAGGTCTCCTGCCGCGAATGTTCCGATGCTACGGGTTTGGCCAAAGCCACCGTAAATTTTGACATAAGGTAAGCTATATATTCCGTAGAGACTGAGTCCTAATGTGGTGGTGTAAAGCTGATTTTCAAAGTTACCACTGGACCCGTGAAAGACAACTGAAGCAGTGAAGGGCTTTTCTTCGGACCGATAAAATCCCCAACGCAATTGTCCTCCGAAAACTCCCAGTGGGGCGTACTCTTGGAGAATCGTACAAAAAACGTACGTATCGATATCGTAAAAAATCCCTTTTCCAAGATTGATCGTAGTGTAACGAAGAACGTCGGCATCCCCGCGCAATCCTCCACTGGATTGGATGCTGGTCATGGGAATAAATTCGCTAGCGACCGAAAGCTCGACTCCTTCGTATCCACCCAAGGGATAGGGAGCCCCAATCACTTTCGCGGCCGAACCAAATCCCAAAATTTTTAGGACTTCTTCTTGTTCTCCGATCGTCAATAGCCGAGGTAAATATTTGGCTTCGGCCACTCCCGACAACAATAAAAGAAGCACCAAAATCGATTTCATTCGACAGTCACGGACTTTGCTAAATTGCGAGGCTGATCCACGTCATATCCAAATGAGTGCGCCATGTGATAAGCCAAAAGCTGAATGGGAATCGTCGCCAATATCGGATTCAGTGCCCAGTGCGAAGCCGGAATGGCCAAATAGGCATCAGAGACATCTCGCAAACGCGTATTTTCACCCGTGCCTAGAGCAATCACCTTTGCGCCACGGGCTCGCGCCTCCTCAAGATTGCTGACCGTTTTTTCATAGAGCTCGTCACTAGGTGCAATCATGACGACGGCCATGCGCTCGTCAATGAGCGCGAGCGGACCATGCTTCATTTCGCCAGCAGCGTACCCTTCCGCGTGAAGATATGCCAATTCTTTGAGTTTCAATGCCCCCTCTAGGGCAATTGGATAGGAAACTCCCCGGCCCATAAATAGAAACCCTTTGAATTGATGAAATCCGCGAGCTGCATTTTCGAAATATTTGTCGTGCGTGAGAACCAGATCCACTTGCGCCGGCAAAGCCATCAAGGCCGCCATCAACTCAGTCTCAGCCGCGCGAGACAAAGTTTCACGAACTTTCGCCACCTGCGAGGCAAACAACAAAAGATTGAGTAGCGTCGCCGTAAACGCCTTCGTAGAAGCCACTCCGATTTCTGGACCGCAGTTCATCGGAATGGACAACGAAGACTCGCGTGCGATCGTTGAGTTTTTTACGTTGCAGATGCTGATGACTTCGAGTCCATTTTGACGAACAAGCCGAAGAGCTGCGAGCGTATCTGCAGTTTCGCCACTTTGAGAGATGACCATAACGACGGTCTTTTTATTAAACACTGGTTCGCGATAACGAAATTCGCTGGCGATATCCACTTCTGTAGGCAGTCGGGCCAGACGCTCAAAAAGATATTTGCCGTAAGTGGCCGCGTAAAAACTGGTGCCACAAGCCACAATACGGAGATCCGTTGCGCCGGCAAAAATTGTTTTTAATTTGTCGTCGTATTCAGTGGGCGTAATGATCTCTTGGCGCTCTTTGTTGGTTAAGAGCTCGAGGCTGACAGCTAGGGTCCGGGGTTGTTCGAAGATTTCTTTCAGCATGAAGTAAGGGAAACCCTGCTTTTCAACCATTTCGGCATCCCAATTCAATTCGACGAAATCACGATCCACGGGTTTTCCAGTTTCAGAAAAAATCTGGATAGAGTCTTTTTTGATCACCGCAACTTCCTGGTCCTCGAGGTAGATAAACTTCTGGGTGTAGGCAATCAATGCTTGCACATCGCTCGCGACAAAGTTTTCATCTCGTCCATGGCCAATCACCAAGGGCGGGCCTTCCTTGAAAGCTACGATTTCATCTGGGCTTTGTTCCCAGGTGGCCAGAACGGCATAGGCTCCCCGAAGCTTACCTAAAACTCTCTCGACGGCCGTGCGGAGATCTTGAGTCTGTTGAACTTGATCAGAAATTAAATGCGCAATGAGCTCTGAATCTGTTTGCGATTCGATGGTGCTGCCGCTTTGAATTAAATCACGGCGAATGTCTTGAAAATTTTCAATGATGCCATTGTGAACGATGCTGACGCCATTCACCTGATGGGGATGCGCATTGATTTCGGATGGCACTCCGTGCGTAGCCCAACGGGTGTGTCCGATCCCGGTGTGACCGTTGAAAGGCTCGTGGGCCAATTTGTCTTCCAAGGCTTTGAGTTTTCCCAAAGCACGAACTCGCTTAGTATGACCATCATGCAAGATGGCGACGCCTGCGCTGTCGTAACCCCGATATTCCAATTTCTTCAGGCCACCCAAAATTACATCTTTGGGATTTCGAGCGCCGAGATAACCTACGATGCCACACATTCCATATCTCCGTTCTCAGTTTTTATTGGCGTTAGGCACTGCCGTCAAAATTTGTGAATCCGATTTTGATTCACTGGCCTCGGCCATCAACTCTTTATTAGCGACATAGTTTTCTTTATTTACCTGTCGCCCGCGAGCCACGGCGAGAGCCAGCGCAGGTACGTCCTGGGTGATAGTTGAACCCGACGCGATGATCGCGCCATCTCCAATCACAACCGGAGCAACGAATTGAGTGTCACTGCCGACGAAAACATCGTTGCCAATCGTGGTTTTATATTTTTTGCGATCCACAGCGTAGTTGCAAGTGATGGTGCCGCAACCAATATTTACGTTTTCGCCGATCTCGGCGTCACCAAGATAAGTCAGATGATTGGCCTTCGAACCTTTGCCCATCTGAACTTTCTTAAGCTCCACAAAGTTTCCAATGTGAACGTCGGCCGACAAGATAGTGTCGGGTCGAAGTCGCGCGTAGGGACCGATGCGCCCATTTGTTCCGACGATGCAGGACTCGAGGTAACTGCCGGCTTTGATCTGGCAACTATCGCCGACCATGGACTCAGATAAAAATACGTTAGGCTCTACGACACAAAAGCGCCCCACCTGAGTGGTCCCCCGCATGAATACATTTGGATAAATCACAGATCCCGAGCCAATGCTCACCGTCTCTTCAATGTAGCAACTGCGCGGTTCGATGAAGACCACTCCATTTTCCATCAGGGATGCAATTTTACGTTGATAAATTTTGCGAGTGCACAGCGCCAACTCCGCCTGCGTATTCACCCCACGCGCGACCCGAGCTTTCGCCGAGATGGCTTGCACTTTTCGTTTGGCGTCGAGGGCCAATGAAATCAAATCCGTTAGATAATATTCTTTTTGAGCATTGTGTGAAGAAACGGTGGGCAAAAGATCTCGAAAAATTTCAACTTTGCCGATGTAGGTCCCCGTGTTGACTTCGCGAATTTTCAAAGTTTCACTCGACGCATCTTTCACTTCGACGATCGCCCGGAGCTCACCGTGATGCCGAACAATTCGACCAAACGATGCGGGCTCGTCAAGAACGGCGGAGACCACGGCTAAATCACAGCGCAGATCTTTGTATTCACCAACAATGGCCTTAAGGTCTTCAGACGTGGTGAGGGGATGGTCGCCATTTAAAATTAAAAGATCCCCTTCAATCGAATCGAGATCGGCTTGCAGAACCGCATGGCCAGTTCCCTTCTGTTCCTTTTGCTCGTGTATCGTGCACCCGAGTCCCGTCACCACGGGACCAATCAGGTCTTTGCCGTAACCAAGCACCACTCGGATTTCATCAACTCCTAGACCGCGCACAGTTTTGATCACTCGCTCAATCATGGGTCGCCCCGCAACAGGGTGCAAAACTTTTGGCAGCGGCGACTTCATTCTCGTGCCGTGGCCAGCCGCCAAAATTACGGCTGTGAGGCGTCGTTTCTCGCCTTCGCCCGATTTCGAACCGGAGGAATTGGCGGCTTGAGAGGATTTTAATTTTGGACCTGTGGCCTGCGTTGACATGCGGGTATCTCCCAGTGAGTGAACTTGCATCTATATTGATTGCAAGCGCAACCGCAAGGGAAGTTTAAACTTTGCGTTAAGACTCTCTCAAAGAATTTTCGACGAAAAATCCTCAGTACCTGTAAGATAAATGTCATGGTTTTTACTCCGCTGCTGCCTCCGCCATTTCATTTTTCGTCCGCTGAAGAACTTCAGGTGATGATGGCGTTAACGAGCCCGCCAAACTGGGCCTTCCCTTGGCGCGAAATTCATGCGACGGCAAACGACTTGGCCCATTGGGAAGCTGAAAAATTCAGCCTGTTGTGTTTGGTTTCGCTGAGCCTCCTGCGCGATCCTGAGTGGCGACGGGCGTTGGCGCACTGGCGATTTGAAATCGTGATCTATACAGACACAAAAGAAACAGCAGATTTCGCGGAAGTCGATTTTGGCGGACTGACAATTCTGGGCTTCATTTCAGATCTGAAATCTCCGAAACTGGAAGAAATTTTTTGGTCATTTTTAGCTCGCGCCCGGTCCCAGCGCGAGAAAAGAGATTTATTCCAAGCGCTTGCCGAAAAAAATAAAGAAGAACCTCGCCAGCGAAAACTGCATCATCTCTATGAACGCAAAGCAAAGGCCCTCGTCGAACAAAGGGAAAAGCTTTTCCTGACCAGTCAAAAACTCGAAATCGCCAACGAATTTTTGCGCTCCATTCAGTCGGTGCAGTTTTTTGAAGAACTCGAAAGCAAAGTGCAAGATCATCTCGGGCGCCTTCTCAATTTAGGATGGGTGCGGATCATTCCAAAAATTCGGGTCGAAGAATTTTATGCACAGGTCTCGCGGCAAGCTTTCTCAATTTATGGTGTCGACCTCAATGATCTGGGTGAAGTTCCTTATCACTTGGTATTAGTAAAAACTCTGACCGAAAAATGGCGGCCATCTGAAAAACGCCTTATCGAACGCCTTGCAAAATCCGTGGCCATTGTCATTCAAAGGCTGGATCACTCACAAAAAATTCTCGACATCAAAGATCAATGGCAACGCACTTTTGACTCGATCAAACACCCCATCTTACTGATCGACCAAAACTATCGCGTTATTCAAGCGAACAAAGTGGTTCGACAGCGGATGGTGCATCGAGGTCCCCGCTGTCACGAAATCCTTTTTGATCGGGACTCACCTTGTGTGAACTGTCAGCTCGGCCAAACGTTTTCCCTGACCCAGGAAAAAAACTTTCGGGTCGTTGGCTCGCAACTCAAGGATTCGCAGACTCGCCGACCCATCTACGTTCACATTTATCAGGATGTTTCCGAGCAGCGCGATTTGGAGCGAAAAATTGTTGATTCGCAAAAAGAGGCTGAACTCGGGATGATCTGTTCAAGCATCGCGCACGAAGTGAATAATCCCATCGGGGGGATTATGTCATTTTGCCACGTGATCAAAATGGATTTGGCGCCCGAAAGTGATTTGTACCAAGACATTGAACAGATTGAAAAGGCCGCTCGCAAGTGTCGAGATATGGTGGAAAACCTTCTGACCATTTCTCGCTCTGAGCACCAAGAGGAATTCATCACTCTCTCGCTGAAAGAGCTGCTCGAGCAATCCTTGCGAGTTGCACATCTGGAAACGCGAAAAAAAGGATTCCAACTCAAAGTATCTCCACTTTCGACACACGCAATTTGTGTCGGTCAAAAGTCTTCTTTTATGAGAGCGATCGTCAGCGTGCTATTTTTCTTCAGCAGCGTC
>CALCCV010000271.1 GCA_937900305.1 uncultured Pseudobdellovibrionaceae bacterium
TGTATTTTTTTTGCTGAATCATCGGAATGTAGCGCCGTAGAAAATCCTTGGCTTCCGAAAATTCACCGAGCGCAATCAAAGCGGCACAAAGGTTGGTTGCGCCGACTATTTGAGAGTCAGATCCCGCTTCGCATTTTTCAATATAACAACGCAATGGCGCCAAAGATTCTCGATATCTCCATTGCGAAAATAGAATGAGCCCTTCTTGTAAGGTGGCTTGACTGGAAATCTTCTCCGGCAATTTTCGAAGCAAGACCAATGCCTCTTCAACCGCTCCAATTCGCCCTAAGCTTGCGGCGTATTCGACGATTTCAGCCGTTGACGCTATTCTGCCAGGCTTTTCTGATCTGACAATAGATCGAAGGAGAGAGAGAGCCTTAAAGGGAAGACCAGCTCGGCGGCACAGTTCCGCAACTTTCCAAAGTTTCGCTGGATCGATCTCTTCACTCTTGATTAGCAGAAGGTGTCGACGAGCTAGAGCGAGACGACCGCTCCGAATACAACTTTCAATTTCTTCAAGACTGAGCCTCAGATTGGATTTCCTTTTTTGTGCGTCATAGTTTTATTAAAGATAACTTTTTTATCAAGCATGATCGACTCAAGGATTCAGGTCAAGGCTAGCTCTTTGCCGGCTAGCCAATGGGTATTTACCTTATAATATATAAACCTTTTCGTCTTATAAAGTTATAAGTTACTGACCGTTCACCGCCGCTCTTGCTCTTCGGGCAGCATCAATCCATGCCTGTGGAACGCGAGGCAGACCACCGACTCCCCACCAATCGTATTTTTCAGTATAGGTCCAAGCGTATTGATCTGAGTATTGAAGACTCAACTTCAGCGTGGCCTCCCAAGTGGCTAAATCCATCCTGCGACCATTATATGGCAAATCGTATTCGGCAAAGGCAATATCCACTTGCTTGGAGTATAGGGATTTGAAAGCGGCTGGAACTAAAGCGCTCAGTTGCGCAAAAGTATTCTTTAGCCAGTTGTATCCGAAGGAAAACTGACTTGCTGTGCGTAAGGTGTAGATTTCGGCACCGTCAATGTATCTGGCTGGCGTGTCTAAGGTAGCTTCGATCATGCCCATTGCAAAAGGCCCAGCCATTTCATTCACAAATGAAACATCATTGTATGGAAATTGTCCTGAAAGCTGATCCTCTGTCATAGGATCACTCACCCACACGCCGTAAAAGTTCAAAACTTTAATTTCCGGCCAGACACTGATCATTGCAGCCATCACTTCCCGACCACGCGCTCGAGCGGCGTCACGGCATTGAGCAAGATTTATTCCAGGGCAGGCATTGTAGATAGGGGATGTTAACCACTGATTGTCACCTGATGTGGGATAATTCCAATTGTCCTCGTAATAGTTTTCATTATCAAAGGCAATTCCGACAAAACCGGCCTCTTTCGCGGCTTGCGCGGCAGCTTTGAAATTGGCAATTGGAATGGAGTAGTTTCCATTGAGAGGCCCCCCATCGCGAGTGTAAATCGTATAGAAATTTTGCGTGAGTACAGAGGATCGGGTGTTTTTTGCCGGCAACAGTTCTGCTCGCATTTTTGATAAACTCACCACAGTTTGTCGTTGAATTTTGTCGGAGCTGAAGGAGTTGATCAGCACTCCGTCAAAGGGCATTTTCTCCATAGAGGAAATATTGGCTTTATAAAATTCCGGCGTTGGAATGTCGTATCCATGCTTAATTGAATATTTTTTGGGAGCACTCGGAGTTGGTGTAGGAGTTGGCGTATTACTCACAACAAGAGTTTGACTGGTGGCGATGCGTTGGTACCCATCATTTAGAAAAAATCGAAATTCGTAATTTCCCTCGGCGCTGGGCATGGTAAAACCTAAAGTGGTTGAAGTCACCCCAGTCGAAGGAGCTGTTTTAGAGCCATTCAGATATTTCCACTTAGTGATATCGGCGTCGGATCCACCGACTCGGGATAGGCCCACCCAATCCAACCTGTTGCCAGGTCCCCCCGCGATTGAAATTGAGATCGAAGCATTTGGCAGAGTTTTTAAGGAACTCGGAGTTAAAGTTGCAGCCTGGGTTTTCGTTGACGATCCGAAGTTTATCAAAATCAGACTTAAAAAACTGAGCGAGGCTAACCGCCAACTCATGAGTTCACCCAAAATGCCACCGAAACTACAAATTGATAGAAACATCACTCACTCCTTATGAAATCCGTTTTAGAACCCTAGGCATGGAATTTTCGCAGCGCTAGGTCACTACCCCATCAGTTTAGCGAAATTGATTCGCACACTGCACATAGAAGATTGAAACGAACTTCTCAAAGTGGATCATCTGCTAACAAATAAAAGGTTGTCGTTTTGAGACTTGAATTGTAATTTTAGGGATGAAAGACACATCGAAATCCTAATTCCAAATACCCTTGGTCAGGAGAGTTTCCGGTGTAGGCCGTGTAGATCCCGGTCTCGTCTCGATTACCAGAGGCGCCGCCTCTGGTCAGTCCCGTTGTCGCTAGTGAGAGATCTTCCCACCCCAGCCCCATGGTATCAAGTCCTCGCTGATCAGAGTAGTTCATTGATGGACTGATGTAATTCAAGGCCGAGACATCCAGCAAATCTACGATGGGCGATGCGCTGATTGAAATTGCCGGAAAGGCTGTTGAGACCCA
>CALCCV010000272.1 GCA_937900305.1 uncultured Pseudobdellovibrionaceae bacterium
ACTTCGCGTATTGACAATAAATAAGAATCACCTCAGCGGCAGTGGAAACAGCAATCTGTTTGTGGTTTTGAGCTGCGAAAACTCTCAGTTGAAAGTCATTTGGCAAATGACAGAAATCAATTCGATCGAGATCACTGATGGAAATATCGCATACGAGACTCTCGGAAAGTATGGCGGGGCACAAGCCCCTGGTCCGGGGAAGCGATTTATTTTAGAATGGAACTCAGAACGTAAGGTGCTGGTTAAAAGAGATGACTGCCCACCGCCATATCAACCGCTTCAAAAGCTTTGCCGAAATATCAAATTCAGAGATGCACCTCCCGAGCTCAAGGCAATCTTAGGCAAAGCCAATTGTTCTGTGGACGACAACGAAGACGGCTATAAATTTGAACTTAACGAAAAAGGTGAGACTGCGTACAATCTCTGCTGCCACAGCCCTCCTCACGGCCCATGCAGCTCTCGAATCTGGGCAAAATTTGATGGCGGCTGGAAAGATTTTACGAGCGATGGCGGTAGCGAGTTAAATATATTTGGAGACAAAAATGAAATCCACTGCCCAAACTTTTATTTGCTTGCCGAGAAACACAATGGCTATCATTCCTTTTGCCAAAGCAACACAGTTTTTAAATTCATAAACGGCAAATACGTAACTGAACAATAACACTTGCTTGATGCGCACGGAGCGATTTTTTTTACGCTGACCAGATGATTGCTTCTACCTAAGCGTTTAGAAAAGCGTGCATTCTTGTTCCTCAATTGCGAGTGCCTATTACCAAAGATCGAATGCGCCTCTACTTTGAGACTTCAAGCTTACTCTAAATTAAAATATCTTACCAGTCTCACTAATTTACATAGATGACTTCATTTTTCTTACTGAGCTGCATCCGATTGAATAGTGCTCCCCCCATTTGATCCGGTATGGTCTATAAGCCTTTTATGCTGAAGCTGGCAATGGCCAGATTTGTTTTCCCTCAAAATTTTTACCGCGTTATCGAGATCGGAATTGTAAGCTGCTGCGCCGCTAGGATCAGTAGCAAAATCAAGCTTATGCTCCGCAAGCTCAAACGAGATAGATTGGTCGCCACTGGGCTGCGGAGGTAACGTAATCGATTGTGATAACCCACCAGGCGTCATCTTCACGGTTGTATTAACATCCAAGTCTGAGAAACTCTCGCACCGGTGTATTGGAATTAGCAAATTCACATCTTTTTTTATCGGTGATTCACATTTTTCAAGAGCCTTGCTGACAAAGTACAGAGAGCGACATGCATACTCCAACTCCTTCATTTGGTCATCGATCAATTTACCACCTGCTGAAAGAAGGTTTCGCTTTCTTTCTCGCTCAGCAGCAATCGCTCGTTCACCAGAAGCAATTCGTACGTTAGATTTTTTTACTAAGGCCCTTATCGAGGATAAATACTTTGGCTTTTTCACAAAGAAGCCCTCCAATTCAAGGCTCACAATATCCATTTTCAGCTGCCTCGATGTTTTCCTGATCTGATCAAGAGTGCCAAATCTTAAAGCCCAATTGAGGCGAGCAGCTTCTTCGATAAGAAATTTATTTTTCTGAGCCGTCGACGCAGGTTGTGCACCAAAAGTTTCTTGAGCATAGGTTGGTTGCAGTCCAAAAAAAATAAAAATGAATATTGGAAGAGGCTTCACATCTTCAGTATAAGAGATAGAAATGGTTAAGAAAAGAATTCTCGCTACCACTAATGCTTCCTGGTCCTAAGTGAAGCTGTTTGAATTTCAGAATGTACATGAAGTCATTTATATTTTAATGTCGGATCGCCGACAGTTATAGATGCTTGTTTTCTCAAAGATAAGCGAAAACTTTTGACGGAATATTTCACTTCTCGTATCGACATGGGGAGCCTCCTCTTGAAGTGCAATCTCCCAATGAAACTCCATGCAAGCACCGACTTTGAGTACTCGTAGGTTTCCCTATGGGAAACCAAACCGGTTTTTTATGTTTATCCTATCGGGGAAAATTTCGGTACCACCTCAGCTCACCGATTAGAACCGCTAAAAATTCAATCTGTGTGACCTCATAAAGCTCTATCATCTTCACTAATTCGCAACAGGGCACACAAAGTAACCCCGAGGACTCATAAGATTCAG
>CALCCV010000273.1 GCA_937900305.1 uncultured Pseudobdellovibrionaceae bacterium
AAGCTTGATGGGCGTCCTTACAATGTCTTTGCTTCCATCCGGGCTCATCAAACAGCACACCTGCGATTTCACTTTGGACCAGTCGATGCCGTCCCAATCTGATTTCACACGAGAACTAAAAAATCCTATAACTCAATGAGGCTTTGTCGCGGCCTGACTCTCGATCAGTTCCTATATCTTTTGGACCAAACATTGCAAAACCCATTCATGAAGGTATTTTAATCCGAATATTTGGAGGCCGATGTGTCTAAGATTTTTTCAATTGTAGGACTTTCTGCGATCTTGCTTGTAACTGCTAGTGCCTATGGTCGTACTTGTTCAGATGAGGTTGCTGAGAGTTACAATGCTTTCCTACCCTTACTCGGTGAGAGGACGCTGATATCACTACAAATTCAATCACGAACTGTTACACAAATGCCGGAAGTCACTGCCGACTCTGATCGAATTGGTTCAATTGGCGATAGCCTCCACAAGATGTGCGAATTTTTTAAAGACAACTTGAAGGAAGATTGCTCATATGTAAGCTCTGGCAACACTTATGAAGTTAGTAAGATCGTACTCGACAGGTTGTGTGAATAGAATACCCTTCAAGGGTCGTATAGCGGAACTTACGGCTGAGGTTTCAGCCGTACCATTTTACGAGAAGATGCAGGAGCCGGTTGAACGGCTTGAACAGGCGCCTGTTGAAAAACATGAGTGCAGGGGAATCTGCTGAGATAGGATCGAGTGATCCTGGTTCTGATGGTTCAAATTTGGTTTCGCTGAATATGGGAAGAAAAAGGGCTGGAGTGTCTGACCACCTAGGAATGTCCTCCGTTACCGAGAGTTCGCATACCTTCAAATTTGGCGGAGAGGGTGGGATTCGAACCCACGGTAGGGATGAACCTACACACGCTTTCCAAGCGTGCGCCTTCAGCCACTCGGCCACCTCTCCACTGATTGTCTTCCAGTCTTCCTGCTGAATTGTCTCCGATGAATGATCTCCCCTGAGCTTTTTTAGATAGTCTTGGCTCAGTCGATGTCTCGCGACTGACGCAACTCATTGGAATCATCAGGTTTAGCATTTTTGAACCGCAGGAGGCAAAGGGAAAGTCATTGGCTGCCGTGACCGATACCCCTCCAACGCAGGGGATGTGCTGGCTCCGTTGAGCATGAAGGCGTTCAGAAGGCCTCGAAGGGATGGTTGCGGACCCCCTCGATCCAAACCTGCTGAACAAAAAGTCATTGTTCTCTGCTTGGGTTTTGGTGAAGCTAGAAGGATCGGAGTGAAATTGAAAACAGAGACTGCAAGCAAACGCAAACTTTCGTGGATGGATACAATTCGATCGATCACCCGACCAAAGGTCGCGATTATGACCGCTTTGGGATTTTCGTCTGGCCTTCCTTTCATGCTGGTAGGAAACACCCTGGGCTATTGGTTGCGAGAGAGCGGGATTGAGCTGGCGACCATCGGCTTTCTATCGTGGGTGGGTTTAGCGTACTCGTTGAAATTCTTATGGGCGCCAATTGTCGATAAGGTCGACGCACCTTTGGTGGGCCGATGGCTTGGCCGCCGGCGTGGATGGATGATGATTTCGCAAGTCCTCATTGCCGCCGCACTCATTGGGATGTCGGTGGTCGGCCCGAGTTCGCTCGAAATTTTTGTCGCCCTGGCGGTTGTGGCGGCATTTGCTTCAGCTACGCAGGACATCGTTGTCGATGCGTGGCGAATTGAAGCTTCGGAGGTGAGTGAAGAGACCGCCCTGCTGTCGTCCGCTTATCAATTGGGATATCGAGCAGCCCTGTTGGTGACCGATGCCCTGATTTTAATTTTGGCGGGCTGGGCCGGATGGTCGATGTCTTATTTGACTATGGGCGTGGGAATGGCCGTCGGGCTGGGCGCAACATTTTTTGCCACCGAGCCTCAGCGCACGAATGAAAATGCAAATGCTCCCGTGCTGTGGACCTTGCGTGGTCTCGCCGACGGAATCATTGGTCCTTTCAAAGTTTTTTTTAAGGAACATGGGCAGGCTGCGATTTTGATGTTGCTGGCCGTAAGCCTATATCGATTGGCTGATTTTGTGATGGGACCAATGGCAAATCCCTTTTATGCCGACTTGGGAATTGCGAAAGAGCTGGTCG
>CALCCV010000274.1 GCA_937900305.1 uncultured Pseudobdellovibrionaceae bacterium
TCCTACTTCGGCGTGGCTGGGGAATCCTATGTCGAAACGTATCCAGCCGTAGAGGTTAAAGTATAGCTGAAGTCTTTGGATGCGTTGTATTTTTTTGATAAATTGAAGGGTGGTGTATGTCCAACCGGTTTGTGGTTGCTTCAGCCTTTCGCTTCCTCTTCAGGTGGCCGCACAGATTACAGATCAAATGAGCGAGTCTAAAGTTTGAATCAGTGGAGAGCTTCCCGCTTCGTTTTTCTATAAGTCTCTATAGCCTTAGCAGCCTCTTCAGGAGTTGCCTCTTTAAAAGCCTTTGAAGACCTCAAAATTTTCAAAAATTCGTCTTCCGTCAAACGCGACAGCAGATGTACCATCTTCTCTAAATTCATTTTTACCTCTGCCTTCATTTTGGTGGATCCATTTTGATAAATCCAAAAAGCCGAAGTCTGGTCGTTGAGAATTTAGCCCAAGAGACAGCGCAAGATTTCGTAAACACAGGTCACTCTGCGACGGACGGCGTGGTCCAGGAGCATCGTTTAGACCTTTTTAGGACTTTCAAATTGGTGACTTCCTTGGGGAGGAGAAGATGGATGAGTTTTTGAGTTGCGGGCACTGAAAATGCCCGCGGTGTTAAAGGTGAATTTCGATGCGGTGTAGGGTTCCATCTTCGGCGAGTGGGATGTCTGGAGATGAAAGAGTCGTCCCATCGAGTTTGATTTGAGGAGTTGAGTAGGGTTCTCCAGTGGAGGTGACTAGGATGTGGTAGGTGGTGGTGCTGGTGCGATAAGTGAGTTCGAAGTTTCTCCAATGACGTGGAATGCAGGGATTCATTCGCAAAGTTGTGCCACGCAGATCGAAACCTAAAATGGATTCGATGGCTGAGCGATACATCCAACTGGCCGAGCCCGTGTACCAAGTCCAGCCACCCCGACCGACGTGTGGGTAGAGACCATAAATGTCGGCGGCAACAACATAAGGTTCAACTTTGTATTTTTTTGCACCCGCGGGAGTCATGGCGTGATTGATCGGATTGAGAAGGGCGTAGAGTTCCCCGGCGCGATCTCCTTCGCCGAGGGCCGCGTAGGCCATCATTGTCCAAATGGCTGCGTGAGTGTACTGTCCGCCGTTTTCGCGAACGCCGGGAAGATATCCTTTGATGTAACCAGGATCCATCGAGCTTTTGTCAAATGGGGGAGAGAAGAGTTTGATCAGTCCGTCGCCTTCGTGAATCAAATGTTCGTCGACGGCGGCCATGGCTCGTTTGGCTCGCTTGAGATCCCCAGCTCCAGACAATATGGCCCACGATTGTGCGATGGAATCGATGCGGCACTCTGAGTTTGAAGCGGAACCCAAACTTTGTCCGTTGTCGAAGTAGGCTCGCCGATACCAATCGCCGTCCCAGGCGTTGTTTTCAATGGCTTCTTTCAAGGCGATGAGGTGTTGCTGATACGAATCGCGACGTTCGGAATTTTCGGGAGATTCACAGTAAGGTAAAAACTGATTGATTGTGGAATGAAGAAACCAAGCGACCCAGACGCTTTCGCCGCGTCCTTCGTTGCCGACGCGATTCATTCCATCGTTCCAGTCGCCAGATCCCATCAATGGTAGACCGTGACTGCCGACCGCTAAGCTGCGGTCGATGGTTCGGGCGCAATGTTCAAAGATCGTGGCATCGAAATCTGAAACATGGGGTTGGGTGTAGGAGTCGTCGACACCCGACTCTAAAACGGGCCCTTCGATGAAGGGAACTCGGTGATTTAAAATTTCGCGATCTCCCGTGACCTTGATATAAAAACTGACCACAAAAGGCAACCATAGTAAATCATCAGAGAAACGCGTGCGCACACCACGACCAGTCGG
This sequence comes from uncultured Pseudobdellovibrionaceae bacterium, assembly GCA_937900305.1. GTDB lineage: Bacteria > Bdellovibrionota > Bdellovibrionia > Bdellovibrionales > Bdellovibrionaceae > CALCCV01. Next base: position 1,840 of record CALCCV010000274.1, read on the forward strand.
AGGATGCCACCAGTGTTGTACATCTCCTTCGACGAACTGGCGTTGGGCCGCTCGCAAAATCTGTTGTTTGGCGATTTCGGGATTCGAATAAACTAGGGCCATGACGTCTTGGAGTTGATCTCGAAATCCGTAGGCGCCACCAGATTGATAAAAGGCCGAGCGAGCCCAAATTCGACACGAGAGAGTTTGGTACAAGAGCCAGCGGTTCACGAGCATGTTCATCGCTGCATCGGGAGTTTTGATTTCGATAGTGCTTAAAGTGCGATTCCAATAGGCTTCGATGTTTTGAAGGGCCGTCTGAACATTTGTTTTTTCGCGATAGTGAATTGTGGTTCGGCGGGCCTCTTCGACATTTTCGGTTTGCCCAAGTAGAAAAATCAGCTCTCGCTCTTCGCCGGGCTCAAGATTGATCACCGTGTGGAATGCGGCACATGGATCAAAGCCAGCACCCGTTCGTCCCGACAGGCCCACTCGCTTCATCGCTTCGGGTTCGGCAGGGCTGCCGTTGCGGCCTAAAAATTCTTTGCGGTCACAAGTGTACGTGCGATCCGTTTCGCTGAGATCCGCAAAGGCCACTCGACCGGCAAATTCGTTGTTGTAAGGATTGCGCGCTAGGAGTGCGCCCGTCACAGGATCTTTTTCGGTGATCACCGACGGGGCAGAGACACCTCTTTGAAATCCCAGCACCCATTCGACGAAGCTCGAGACAGAAAGTCGTCGCGGCAAAGTTCCCAAGTTGCGGAGTCGCAGGCGGCTGATTTTTACGCTGGCATCTCTGGGTACAAACATCAGCAAGTGGCTAGCGATTCCGTGACTCGTGTGTTCAAATTTTGAAAAGCCTTGGGCGTGAGTGATGGTGTAAGGTTCAGCTTCACGCACGGGGAGAGGCGTTGGAGTCCAAAATTCTCCTGTGTCTTCGTCACGAATGTAAATGGCTTCGCTCACGGGATCAGAGATGGCGTCGTTGGACCACGAAGACAGGCGATTTTCTCGACTGTTCGTGGACCAGGTGTAGCCGGCCCCGGCTTCTGAAACCAGAAATCCAAAATCTTGATCATTGGCAATGACGTTGATCCAAGGTGCGGGTGTCCACTGCGAGTCTCGCAACAAAATGACGTAGTGATTTTCTTCGGTCGTAAAGCCGCCAAAGCCGTTGAAGAATTGCAGGTTGGGTTGTGTGCCCAAAATTTTTGGATATTTTATTTTGCTACTTGAGGAAGGCAAAAGATTTGGGAGATCTTTCACGGCGGCTCGGCGACGAAGCTGTTCGTCGAGCGTGCCTTTCGCGGCGCTGAAAACAACTCGTGCGACCGCTTTCAAGAGTATGACGTCGGCTTCTGGCATGACATCGGTTCGGCGAATGAAAACTCCCCCCGGTTTGTCGAGGAGAGCTTGCGAGCCACTCATCCGCAGCTGGCGTTGCAACTCCTCTTGAAGGGATTGCATGTAGCTGGGGGGCCGTTCGTTTAAAATTACCAAGTCTATAATGAGACCTTTTAAACGAAGATACTCGTGACCATGCAGAAGTTCGCGGACCATGGCCATATCTTTTTCATCACTGATTCGCATCAAAATGATGGGCAAGTCTCCGCTGATCCCGTAGGCCCAAAGACTCGATTGTGTACGCGTGTTCAGGGCCAGGACGTGCGAACGCGGTCGTAAAGACGCATCGGAAAAAATAACTCGCCCAGCGAGTCTTTGAAATACGTGAGCAACTTCTGGTGAGATATTCAGATGGCGAAGTTGCACCTGAGATTTTGTCCACGCGATTTCGGTTTCGCGAGAAAAAATAGGAATGTCATGATATTTATCGGCAAGGCGAAGGGCATCTTCGCGTGAATTTGCCACTCCGGTCGCGAAGGTCACTTGGACCGTCGAACCTGGCAAAACGCGCACCGAAATTCGCAGCGACAGAATGGGATCTAACACCGAACCGGTGGTGTTCGACAAGGGGCCGCCGTCGGTGACTGCGAGGGGATTTGCCACGCTACGACCGCGGCCGATGAAACGTGCACGATCTGTTTCGTATTGGACCGGTCCGATGGTAAAACCATCGGTTGAGACAACGTGAAATCCCCAAACTTGTTTTTCATTGGCGGATCTTCGACGGCGAGTTGCTAGAAGGGCCGCTTGACTCGCGACGTATTCAGTTTGGACAAATAAATTGCTAAAGGCGGGATGAGCTGCATCGTCTTGAGGTTTGCTGAGGGTTGCTTCCATGTAGCTGGTGATATCAAAAGCACCGTCACTGCTTGAATTGTTTGTCAGAGTCAGTCGCCGAAGCTCGACGTTGTCTTCCGGTGAGACAATGATTTCGGTGTGGGTGAGAATTTGTTGATCGGTTCGCCAAAATTCAACTTTATCCTCGGCAAAGGTCACTTCGTAATTTTTGGGATTGCCAATGACGGGCTGATGGGTGGCTGACCAGTAGGATTCAGTTTCTCGATTTCGAATGTAAAAGAAATGGCCCCAATTGTCTCGCGTGGAATCTTCTCGCCAGCGGCTGATCGAAAGCTTGTCGTGTCTGGAATATCCCCCCCCGGCGGTTGTCACCATGACCGAGTAGTTTCCGTTCGACAGCAATTGAGTTCGAGGAGTGGAAAGATTGACGTCCGTATAGACTCGCGGTTGAGCATAGTGATGAAAGCGCAGTGAAGTTTCGGAGTGGACTTCTTCGGCGCGCGGTCTCGTGATTGTGACGTTGCTAGGAACTCGTTCTTGCAAAAGAAGCTCGGTGGCTTTGACCATCGGTTCGTTGTGAAAGCGAGTTTGCATGACTTGGTGATTTAATAAATTATTGATGGAAACTAAGCTCATGCCTTGATGATGAGCCATGAAAGATTTGATGATGAAAAACTTTTTGCCTTTCGGCAGTCGATCGGGAGTGTAATCGACAGATTCATAGAAACCAAACGTGGAAAGCACACCTAGTTTTTCGAGATCTTGCAGGTTAGCGAGTGACGTCCAGGGAGCGACCATCGCCGCCAGCATTGTGGAATAGGGCGAAATGACCATGTCGTCGCTCAAGCCACGTTTTAAGCCGAGACCAGGGATGCCGAATGGGCCGTATTGATAGTTGAGATTTAAATCGCGCGCGTTATAACCCGCTTCTGAAACACCCCAAGGAATTCCATGATTGCGTCCGTATTCGCGTTGACGAAAAACCACCGAGACATAAGTTTCATCCAGGAGCGTGTCAGGATATCTGCGCATCACGAGCAAAGGCATTAGATATTCAAACATGGTTGCGGTCCAAGCAATGAGCGCGCGGCTGCCTTTGATCGCGGTGAGGGCGCGGCCAAGGCGAAACCAATGCTCCTGCGCAATGTCGCCCTTGGCTATGGCTACAAAACTTGCCAGTCGAGATTCAGAGGCGAGGAGATCATAGAAAGAATTGTCGAGACGACCTTCCGTTGAATTGAAACCAATCGCAAAAATTTTACGATGTTCGTCAAATAAAAATCGAAAGTCCATTCCCATCGCCATATTTTCACAAAGGTCCATTATCCCCTTTAGCCGGTTGGCTAGGCCGGCCGAGTGAGCTGTTGTTGTCGCCGCAGGTGAAGTTGCAAAGAGATGTCGTTCATCCCGCAGGGCTTCGCGAGCTTGGTTGAGAGCTGCATTCAGCCAGACCTGAACATTTTGAAATGGAGCTTGCGGATTTTCACGCTCGAGTGGTTGCAATAGGTCAGCTTGTTCGGTGAGTTCCTGAACCAAGGTGGCCCAAGTTTTTGCGTCTAGTGAATCGCGAATGGAGGTCACAGCAACGAGGAGCTGATTGACACCTTGGGTGTCCGCCACCAGATTGGCATTTTTAAGAATCAATGTTTGCTCAAGAACAATCTCCAGGGTATCGGCCAAACCCATACGAGCTTTGGGATTGAAAAATGGTTTTTGAGAAATTTCGAAACAGGCTTGCTTAAGTGTTAAAAGATGACCGGCCAGATTGCCGCTGTCGACGGTGGATATGTACTGGGGTCGGAGTGGTTCGAGACTTTTGGTGTCGTACCAATTGAAAAGGTGTCCCCGCATCCCTGGCAGTTTGGTCAGCGTGCGAAACGTATTTTCTAGCTTTTCCACCAACTCGTGCACACCCACGTAACCAAAATCATAGGCTGAAGCCATTGCCAAAAATTGAAGACCAATGTTGGTTGGCGAAGTTCGAAATGCAATAACCGGTTTGGGATCCTCTTGAAAGTTGTCGGGCGCAAGCCAATTTCCTTCCGGGCCCACAAATTTTTCAAAGAAATGCCAAGTTCTTCTGGCGTATCGGCGGTAAGTAGCAATCTCGCCGTGACCCAGGGGTCGCTCGGGAGGAGTGGGCTTTTCATGCAACCAACGCTTCGCCAATGGAGTGGTGGTCCACGCAATCAGAAACGGTGTCATCACTAGGAGGGTCGGCACATCAAAGGCCACGCCGTAGGTGGCTAGCAGAGCGCTAAGTATCAGACCCGGATCCTGCCAGCGAAATTTGGCATCTTTATTTTTTCGTTCAGATTGAACTTGAGCGAAACTCACCCATTGCAGGAGGTGGCGATGGGAAATGAGTTTGCGGTAAGCTGTGCGGACAATTGCGTCCACCTGCATGTAACTTTGGTCGGGTAAGAAAGCGGTGGTCAAGAGCGTCTGTTGAAGGGTCAGACCAAACTCTCTGGCAAATCCAACGAGATTGAAAGTCAGCAGTGGACGATAAATTTGAAATCCTAAAAAGCCTAAAACGAGGGCTGTCCAAGCTGCGGGATGACCGGGTAACACCGTCCAGCCGCAAATCAGCAGCAATAGGGTCATGGGTGCGGTGAGACTGCGTCGCAAATTATCAAAGATTTTCCAGCGCGCAATCAGATTCAAATCATTTTTAACCCAGCGGCCTCGGGCGTCCTTCACTTTCCAAAACAGCCAAGGCAAAAGTTGCCAGTCTCCGCGAGTCCAGCGATGAGCGCGCTTCGAAAAGGTCTCATAGTCAGTCGGGTAGTCATCGAAAATTTCAACATCTGTGACTAAGGCAGATCTCGCGTAGGAACCTTCAAACAAATCATGGCTCAAAACAGAGTTTTCGGGCACCCGATTCAAAAGAGCCTCTTCAAATGCGTCGATGACGTAGAGCCCCTTGCCGGTAAAACTCCCCTCGGCAAAGAGGTCTTGGTAGACGTCCGAAACCGCTGTGGTATAGGGATCCAGTCCGATGTTGCCCGAAAATATTTTTGCGAATCGAGAACTCGCTGCACTCAAAAGTGAAACGCTCACTCGAGGCTGTAAGATTCCATAGCCCTCTGTGACGCGGCGAAGTTTGGGATCATAGAGCGGCTGATTCAAAGGATGGGCAATGGTGCCAATTAACCGATGGGCGGTGCTGCGCGGAAGTTGGGTGTCAGAGTCGAGAGTGATGATATATTTAACTTCGCCGGCAAAATTTCGATCAAGATTGTATGGCAAATAAGTGGTGTCGGTTTCTCCGCGCAAGACTCGGTTGAACTCCAAAAGCTTTCCTCGTTTGCGTTCCCAGCCCATCCATCGTTGTTCGCTGGAATTCCACAAGCGGCGTCGGAGAAAAACATAAAATCGGGGTTGTTGATTGGCAGCGTACCTTTGATTGAGCTCGCGGACTCCCTCTTGAGCGTAAGTGAGAAGGCCTTCGTCCGTTGGCAGAGTTTCTTGAATCGAGTCGGCGAAATCGCCCAGCAGCGCAAAAGAGATATTTGGATCTTGATTTGCGAGGTATTGAACTTCGAGGTGGTCCAAGAGCTCTCGGATAATGCTTTCGCGAATGAAGAGAGTGGGAATCACCACAAAAGTTTTTGCGTGATCAGGAATTCCGGATTCGAAATCGAGTTTGGGCAGTGCTCGCGGAGAAATAAAATACGTAATGTAATTGTTAAAAATGGCGAGCGCCATTTCGCTGGCCGGTGCGATCGCAAGGAGTGCCACCCACCAAATTGAAAAATAGGTGATGGGTGCGAGAATTAGCAAAGTTAAAAAAATCACCGACGAAAAATAAACGAAGTTGGGATACCGATTGACCCAACGGAGAATTCTTGTCCGAAGCGGCGCCTTGTAACGAAAAATTTTTTCAAAATTTTCAAGGCCTTCGCCAAATAAATAATAGCCAATGTGGCATCTTTTTAGATCTGCAGGATCTTGCACTTGAGAAAGCTTGGCCAGGTCTAGAGCTTTATTGATCACATCACTTTCGGTCACTTTCATGTCGGTTCGTCGGGCGATGCGGCCCACCGAATGTCGGTACCGATCTCGCGTCGAGAAATCCATCTGTGAATAAATTCCCGCAGGATCACGGGCCAACAGAGGATCCACGGTACTGACCGCTTCAAAAAAATCGCGCCAGTCCATGTTTGAAAGCAGTCTCATGCTCCCAATGATGTTGCCAACGGTGACCTGAGCTGCGGCTTGCCGGTGGTGTTCGAGTTGAATCACTTGAACTGTGTTCGTCCCAATGCTGAGGAGTTGTTTTTCTAGCCAATCAAAAGCGGGCCACACGTCGGGATCTTGATCTCTCAGGCGTTGCACCAGTTGAACGATGAATGAGCGATCGAACTCTTCAGGTTTGCGGAGTTCGGAATTCAAAATGGCGATGAGGGATTCAGGTTTTGAGTGAGAGGCCACTTCGAGCAGTCGATCTGCAACGGCATCCGAGTGCGCGCGTTTTTCGCGAGCGGTGACGATCAATTGGGCGAGCGGTTTTAGCTGCTGAATCAACGCAATTCGTAAGGTGATCGACATCGCCCAGAGCTCACCCATATCCAGTGGGGCCACCTGCTGAAAGGAAAGTAAAAATCGAGTGAGCGACTCTGCATCCAATCGGCTATCGGTGTGGGCAATGATTGCCAGAGCGATGGCATAGACTCGAGGATATCCCTTGAGCTCACCATTCGCTAATTTGGGAAGCTCGTGATAATAGTTTGAAGGCAAATCGCGTTTGACACCAATCAATTGCTCTTCAACGATGTGAAAGTTATCGACGAACCACTCTGCGGCCGGGGAAACAGTTTGTTTGCTGCGAATGACGTTGGCTAGCGTGAGATAAGATTTCAAAAGATCGCGTCCGTTTTTTCGAACCTCCCTAACGAGCGATTTGCCACGCTGAGGTTGCGGATTCACGGTGAGTTCTGTTGCCAAGTGGGCCGCGTAAAGTTCCAGTCTCTCGACGCTAAAAATTTCTTCACGAATGGGATCATCCACCAGCGAATCGGTGGAACGACGAAGAATTTTTAAAAAATCACCATAAGTGGGTTCGTTCACTGGCTGAATAAATGCCTCAATCTTTTGCAGGGTTTCTGACAACTCAGGGAAGTCGCCGACCTTGAAATTCCCATAGGGAAACCTCAAGGGCAAATGAATGATCCAGCCTTTGTGACTTGACTAAAGTTGGCCCGTACAAATCATTAAAATTTTCGCTTCTTCAGACCGATTCCAGAATGGCGGCGATGCCCATACCGCCGGCCGTGCAGATAGAAATCAAGCCACGCTTTTTTCCACCACTCGAGAGCTGTTTTGCCAAAGTGCCTGCGATCCGTGCGCCGGTGGCGGCAAATGGATGACCCAAAGCCAGGCTGCTGCCGACCAAATTGATTTTTTTCCGATCCAAACTTCCAAGTGCGCCTTTGAGACCCAAAATTTCTCGACTGTATTTTTCGCTCTCCAACGCCTTCAGATTGCAAAGCACCTGGCCAGCAAAGGCTTCGTGCAATTCAAAGATGTCGAAGTCGGCCGGTGTAACGGCATTGCGAGTGAAAAGTTGCGCGATGGCTTTTGTCGGTGCCATGAGCAATCCAGCACCAGCGACAAAATTGACCGCGGCGGCTTGAACATCCACGATGCGCGCCAGAGGCGTAGCTCCGCATTGATCGGCGCCGTTTTGATTGCCGACAAGAACCACGGCTGCACCGTCAGTGAGAGGTGAGCTATTTCCGGCAGTGAGAGTCCCCGCGACGGGGTCAAAAGCGGGTTTGAGTTTGGCGAGTTTTTCTAAAGATGTGTCACCTCGCAAAGTTCCATCGCGCTTAAGGCCCGCAAACGGATGAACTAAATCGTCATAAAATCCAGAGTCGTAGGCGCGGGCTCCGTTCTTGTGACTGGCCAAAGCAAATTCGTCTTGTTCCTGACGTGAAATTTGCCACTCTTTCACCATCAGCTCGCAATGGTCCCCCATGGATAGGTGAGTGCGCGGCTCATTCACATTCGGCACTGAGGGTTTTAGGCTTTTTGCAGAGATCCGTGATAGCACTTTTATCTTTTCACCCAACGTTCGCGACTTATTCAAATCGAGGAGGATTTTTTGCAGGTCCCGCGAAACTTCAATTGGCAAGTCACTGTTGGTGTCAACGCCGCCGGCAATGCCCAGATCAATCGCACCAACGTGCGCTTTGAGTGCCAGCTGCCAAAGTGTCTCGAGGCCGGTTCCGCAGGCGCGCTGAACATTATAGGCTGGCGAATCTGGATGAATCTCCGTTGACAGCAGAGCCTCACGGGCTAAGTTGAAATCGGCTGAGCTGTTCATCACGGCCCCGAGGGCTGTATCGCCGATGAATTGGTTTTTTAAACCATAGTGCTTGATCAGACCGTTGAGGGCCGCGACCAGGAGGTCTTTGCGGCTGACGTCGCCGTAACTTGTTTGGCTTTTGGCAAACGGAATGCGCGCGCTGCCTAAGACAAAGACTGGTTGGGAATTTGACTTCATATCATCTCCATTCTTTTTGGATGAAATTCAATAGCTGATTTTTCGCTGTGTTCAAGATCTGTGATTGCATTTTAGAATTCTGTAAGCTTCGAGCGAGCACCAGGGAGCCGACCAAGCTGGAAAAGACAAAATGGACCTTGGCCAGTCGAACGGTGGGGCTCAATTGGACCGACCCACTGGCCATAGTCTCGAAGAGGTCTTGCATTTTTGCGCCAAATTTTTTGCGAACATTCGGTTTTTGGCGTTGTAAGTCGGCCCCCAGCGCAGCAAAAATGCAACCACGCTGAATCGAATCAATATGACCATCGACCAGATAGGAATCGACAAAATCTGCCAATGCTCTCACTCCAAGTCGTTCAATTTGGGATTGGTGATGGGCAATCAATCGATCCAGTTCCTTTTGCACCACTTGTTGAAAAAGGTCGTTCTTCGATTTGAAGTGACTATAGAGGGCTCCTGACGTCAAACCCAAGTTCCTCATGAGTTCGTCCACTGAAACTCCGTTAGCCCCTTTCAATTTCAGGCTCGAGAGAGCTTCAGTCAATATTCTCTCCCGCAGTTTCAATTTCTCGGTTTGACTAATTCTCATCTTCTCATCCTTTTCCTCTGTGTCTATAAGGTGGGTCTATAAGGGTTTCAAATAATGGAATTGAAATATTAATGGCGATCGTTATTAATAATGAATCCGTACTCCCGCGAAGTCAATGGCCACCAGACTTGGAATACCCTAGATGGATTTCGCGACTCAATAGGTGACGGTGAAGCAAATTTGCGGTAAAAGGACCCGGTGAAAAAAATAAAACGGAAATCGCCAAAAAAACTAAAACTAAATCCAAAACCAAAACTAAAACAACAGTTGCAGACCACGTTGAAACTTCGATCCACTGGAAAAGCCAAGCTGCGGATAAAGACAAAATCAAAGTCAAAATCAAAGTCAAAATCGAGCCCAACGGTCCGTGGCAAAAAAACAGACACAGAAGTGGTTTTACGGCTTTGTCATCTCTGCCTCGTTAAATATGATGAACGGAAAGGGCATACCTGCGTTCCGGTGACGGAGGCGGATTTGTTGGGCAGCTTGGATGAAGATCTTCGTGACGCTTTTTTAAAACTGAAACGCGGCGCTTTGGAGTTTGGCGATCAAAGAGTTTACAACAATGCCAAGGCGATCATGTTTTCGCGACGGGTTTGTTATATGTTTGTCCGTTTGCAGAAAAGATACCTTGAGCTTTGTTTCTTTTTACCTCACCAGATCAAGGATTCGAGTGTCCATCGAATTTTGTCCGTTTCAAAAACGAAATTCTCGCACATGGTTAAATTGATTCACCCCGATCAAGTGGAATCGCCGCTGACGGATTGGCTATTCGAAGCGTTTGAATTTTCGATTTGATCAAATTCTTTGATAAGTCCACCACCTGGGCTGAGCGTAAGCAACCATTAGGCCGCATTGGTAATCCATTCGTTTAATTCAGCAGTGGCTCGTTTTTCTTCTTCAATCAGCGTGTCCACCAAAATGAGCAATTGAGAAGCGCTGTCTGATCGGTTCGCGCGCTCAAGTTTTTCGGACAGCTCTCTCATGCGATGGGCGCCGAGGTTCGCGCAAGATGATTTCAACTTGTGGGCGGTCTTGTTCAGTTTTACGAAGTCTTCATTTTGCACGTGAGATCTTAACTCGTTGATCATGCGAGGTGCTTCTTCAGCAAAAAGCGCGAGGAGCTCTAAAAGAAGATTTCGATTGCCTTTTTTGGCCAATTCGTTGAGCTGCTGAAGGGCTGTATCATCGATGGATTTACGACCACGTTGAAACCAATTTTCAAGTTTTTGCGCAAGATCTTCAAATTGGATCGGTTTGCTAATATAGTCGTTCATTCCGGCTTCGAGGCATCGTTCTGCATCGCCACGAATCGCGTTTGCAGTGATTGCGATCACCGGTATGTCGCGATTTTTTGGACCCGCTAGACCTGACCGAATTCTTCGGGTGGCTTCATAGCCGTCAATTTCTGGCATTTGTCCATCCATCAGAACCACATCGAAATGAAACTGTTGGAGGAGGGAGAGCGCCTGTGCGCCATTTTCAACAACAACCATTTCGCAGCCCAAAAGTCGCGTCATCTCGCAAATGACTTTTTGATTGATTGCGTTGTCTTCGGCAATCAAGATTTTGGCGGGAATTTTAAGAGATGCGGCTCGTGTCGGCGGAACTTCGGGCACCAAGCTCGAAAATTTTCCGAGAGGGAGTTGAACATTGAAATAAAATCTCGAGCCTTTTCCCGGCGTGCTTTCGACGTCGATCGATCCGTTCATCATTTCCACGAGTTGCTTGGAAATGGAAAGTCCCAAGCCGGTGCCGCCATATTGTCGACTGGTCGACCCATCGCCTTGGGAAAAGCTCATGAATAGGCGAGCTTTTGTTTCAGAATCAAATCCGACGCCTTGATCGATGACTTCAAATTTCAAGTTCGCCATCGAACTGTTTTCTATCTCTTCGTGACCCACCCGAATAACAATGGCACCTTGCGGGCTAAACTTCACCGCATTGTGAAGAAGATTTAAAAGCACCTGTTGCAAACGCAAAGGATCGCCCATAAAAAAATCAGGCACCGAGGCCGCCAATTCTTGGCGAATTTCAAGACCTTTTGATTGCGCTTCTGGAGAGACGATGGAAACAGTGTTGCCAATCAGAGAACGAAGTTCGAAGAGACCTTGTTCGAGTTGCAGTTTTCCCGACTCGATCTTTGAAAGATCCAAAATTTGATTGATCAGTGCCAATAGCGAGTGAGATGAGATTTTTATTGTACTGACGTATTCACTTTGTTTTTGTGACAGCTCGGTGTGCGTGAGCAGTCTAGCCATTCCAATGATGCCATTGAGGGGCGTGCGGATTTCGTGACTGACATTGGCCAGAAAGTCGGACTTAGCGCGCATGACTTTTTCATTGAGTTGCAAAAACTCTTTTTGTTTGGCCTGTCTTTGCGCTTTTTGATGAGCTTTTCGCTGTCTGAGCTCCGAAATATGAAGGCGCTCGGTGTTGCGCCAAATGACAAGTACAAAAAATGTGACACTGCCAATCACTTTTAACAGTGTGCCAAAGTCGGCTTCATAGAGAGCGTGCTGTTCTCCAACCAGAATCAGAAAATTAAAAAAAGGGGGGAACAAGATGGCCGACAGAATGAGGCGACGGGCCGTTGATCCGGCCCGAGTTTCACTCAATATAACTCGCGTGTAACCATGAGGAATGGTCAACGCCATCATGGCTACACACAGAAATATCAGCCCAAACGCGGTATGAATGGCAATTCGAGTGTGGACGGCCAGACCAAAAGAAGTTTGAATTCCCAACATGTATCCGACGAGCGCTTGAAATGAAATCAGCGCTGTGGACAACAACAGGACCTGGCCCAATCGATAGAGTGGACGTTTGCGAAAATTCAAAAGCCACATCGCTAAACCAAACAAAGAAAAACTCAGCGCTGTGACGGGAGCCAATCGACCAGGTGGATAAACTTTGCCGATGCCTTCAAGATCAGCAAAAACGAGTTCGTCGATACCAAAATTGAATCCAGTAGAGTATTCGGCGAGGGTGGCCAATCCGATGAGGGACGCTGCCACTGTACACAAAAATCCCAAAATCCGCCAGCGGGGCGAATGCGGGAGAGCCATGGTCATAACCGCTATCGCAAAGAACAGAAGTCCCGCGGCGGTATTGAATTTCATGGTGATGTAGCCAGGCAGGATGGATTTTAAAACTGGGATGTCGAGCTGCCAGCCTGTGATGACCGAAAAGGCAATGAGTGCCGTTAAGGCCGCGAATGTTAAACTCAAATCTTTTTTGTAAAGTTGCAAATTTCCAATCATTGAACACACTCTTCGGCAAAATAAAAATTGTTTAAATATTATTAACGAATGACTAAGGTTAAATTTCTTTGCCTTAAATATATTAGCCCGGCCCGGATCGGTTTATGAAGAACAATTTGAAGAACAATTTTCATTAGACCAAGGTGATTATCAATTAGGTTATTTCGCCAAGATCAAGAAGAGCAAAACTCTCTCGACTTTCGGGATGTCCTTTGGAAGTACGCAAAGATGCGCTAGCACTACGTCGGGCGGAGGGCATTCCGCCGACTCAATTTGGCGCCAGGATAAGCGTCACGCCCGATATCGGGCTATCTGCACAGATGATCGTCAACCTGGAAGCGTCGATTCGATGTCGCGGGCATTGGGTCCTTCTTTGCCGGTGAGAATCTCTTTCCAGCTGGCACCCCTTTCCACAACCGTCGTGCGAGTGGGAAAGGCAAATTCCACTTTGGCGGTACCAAACTCTTTGAAGATCGTGAGTAAAATACTTTGGTGAGCATTGGCGAAATCAAGGTATTCGGGACTCAAAACCCAATAGACGGTGTCGAAGTCGATCGAAGAATCGTTGAATCGAACAAGGTGGGATCGCTCGAATCTGGTGAGATTTTCTTTTGCGACCGCCGCTTCCAAGATCTTCGGAATGCGTTGCAGTTGCTCGAGCGAGGTCGAGTACGTGACGCCAGTTGTGAAGGAGACCCGGCGTTCGGTCATGCGCTTGAAGTTTCGCAGACGCGAACTCAATAAGTCGGAATTTGAAAATACAAGCTGTTCGCCCGAGACACTGCGAACTCGGGTCGTCTTTAGACCGATGTGGTCGACCGTACCTTGCCATTCGCCAAGACTAATCAGGTCACCAATGACAAAGGGCTTGTCCATCACGATGGTGAGCGAAGCGAACAGATCACTTAAAATATTTTGAACGGCGAGAGCCACCGCGACACCACCGATGCCAAGTCCGGCTACGAGGGCGGTGATATCAATGCCTAAATTATTCAGACAAAGCAGCAGCAACACGATCATCAAGAGGGCCCTGAGTCCGATTCCGATCAATCCCAGCGAAGCAATCTGAGAAGGATCTTTGCGAATGCGATCGGCCGTGTGGTGATTCCACCATACACTCAGCGCCGCCTGCGTCCAAATTGCGATTTGCACAAACGCCAAGATCACGGCGAGCTTGTGAAAATAACGGGCCTGTTGCTCGGGAATGGTCAGAAAAAATGAGGCGGCCACGTAGGCCACCAAAATTTTCATCAGAAGTTTGGTGTTTTGTACAACTGCCAGTAAAACGTCGTCCCAGATGGTTTCAGTTTTGTGAGCGCTTCGGTACAAACGCACAACGAGAAACTTTCGGACAAATGACAAGAGGGCAACCGAAATAGCCGCGGCGATGAGACCTAAAAACCAACGATTACTTGTAACGAAAACAACAATTTCTTCCATCCCTCATTCATAGCAAAAAGGATCGAGGGGATCAAAGATTTTGAGAATTCATTCCAACTCTTTTTCAGTTCGAAATCCGCGAATTTTTCCCTCTTGACCAGAGAAGGTGATGGCGATCGGGTTGCAGCAAACTTCACAATCTTCGGTGTACGACTGTTCACCTTGCACCGAAAGGTCGAGTGTAATCGAGATCGCTGAAAAACAGTAGGGGCACTGAAATGATTTGTCGCGGATTTCATCCATGGTGGACTCCTTCAGACCAGTAGGCCTTGAAATATTTTAAATTTCAAGGCCCTTAAAAAATTTTGTCAGTTAGGGATCGGTGATGAGCTCGGGATTTTTCATGACGATGAGGCCCGCCATGAATTTCGGAAGATAATCTGGATCACCTTCATAACCGTTGCGGACCAACTCCCACGCCGTTTTGTAACCTGTTTTGATCATGGCTTTACGAACGGCCGATTCTCCCAAATTGTAACCCAAAATGGCCAGATGCCAGTCTTTGAACAACAGCTGGTTGGCCATGAGGTAGCGAATTGCGGCATCCGTGGCCAAATCGGGAACGACACGTTCATCGACGTCTCGGTTGACCTTGAGGCCAAACTTTACGGCGGTGCTGGCGATAAATTGCCAAAGTCCCGCACTCCAGCTTTTTGGCAATTGAGGCGAGTTTTTGTATCCCGATTCGACAATGGGAATGGCGGCGAGTTCACTGGGCGCACCGTATTCGCGAAGCTTCGCCTGCAACATTCCGTCGTAGTCTTGTTTTCTAAGTAAAGCTTGGCGCATGCGTTCTCGGCCCTCCGTCGTTGCGGTGTAAGTGTTTAGCCATTTCAAAACGGATTCGTTCATCACCATCGGAAAATCTGATTCGGCTTGCATTTTTTGAGTCAGTTGTTCTGCCTGCACCAGATTTAAGCGCTGATCAGTGACAAAATTCCTGCCGGCATTCGCTGCAAATCCTAACGTCGTGATCACGATGGCTGAGACAAAACTCATTGTCAGAAAGGCCTTCGGGGAGTTGGAAGAAAATCTTTGAGGTAAAAACATAAGTTGAATTCTCCTTTTAAATTGTTGTCCTCGACCAAAAAATCCAACTTCCGGTGCGCGGGCGAAAGTCTTTTTTCCGATCAAAGTGGTTTCAGCCATCTGCAAAAGCAAATGGGCATAGACCCTTGGCGAAACTTTCTTCTGGCTAAGAAGGGCTTCGTCGCAGGCCAATTCTTGTTGATCTGAAATCTCTGCGCAGAGCCAGTGCACAAAGGGGTTCCAGAAAGAAAACAATTTACAAATTGAAAAAACATAGATCCAAAGAGTGTCTCGTTGTCGATGATGTTGCAGCTCGTGGGCGACGATCACTCGAATATTTTCAAGATTTGCCAGCGAAGCTGATGGGAGAATCACAAAGGCCTTTCGCCCAAAAGCCAATGCGGCAGGCATGGAGATGAGATCTGAATACAAAATTGTCACATTTCCAATTTTACGCAACTGCGTTGAGTTTTTTAACCACCTTCGGCCACGAAGAAATTGGCGAAGTGTGATCAGACATGCTAGTCCCCCCCAAAGCAGCAAAAGGGTGAGCGTCGCGAGCATTGCAGATTCAAGTCGCAAATCCAAATTTCCCAAAAAAATTCTCTGGCGCAGTGAGGCCGGGTCAGTCAGATCCTTCGGTGAAAGGGCGGTTAAGTGGGACGTCGGAGTTTGCGAATTCGAAAATGAAATTTTGAGCGGAGCTGAATGTTGCAAGCGCGGCGGGCTTTTCCATAACATGGCAAGCGGAAATAGGCCCGTTAAGACAAACGTGAATATTTGCAAAGTGAGAATGTTCTTGGCAGAAATTCTCTGATCAAGAGATTTTCGAATGAGCCAGATGCCAATTCCCCCAATGGCTAAGGTCAATTGCCAACTCATATACAAATTGAGTCCCGACGAAAAAAGGTCCACCCTGGTGAAATTCATTTCAACTCTCTTCTTTTTTTCGAAGCCAAAGTTTGATTTCGGCCAATTCCGAAGGGCTCAGGCGGGATTGATCTAAGAGTTGTTTGACCATTTTAAGAGGAGTGTCGTCGAACACCGTTTTCACCACGTGGTGCACGGCGCGACTTTCATAGTCCGCCTTGCTCAGTAGGGGATGATAAATGTGACTGCGACCTTCTTTAGTGGTGGTGACCACCTTTTTTTGCTCTAAAATTCTTAAGATGGTTGAAACGGATGTATAGGCGAGGTCTCGATCTGTGGCGAGATTTTCTATAACTTCGTGGACCGTGCCCTCGCCGAGTTTCCAGATGATATTCATCAGTTCAAGCTCCACTTCGGTGAGAAGCTTGGGGGGCTCAGGAGTTTTCATGGAGTTTTTTTGAGACATGCATTCCTTCCCGTTACGGACCTCATAGAAGTTGGTGGATGAAGCTGGGTGATGAGATCGCAGTCAGTTTAAACTAAGTATTTAGTTAATATCAACTAAATCTTTAGAAATTGGACCTTGGGGACGGCGGGATGTCAATTGCGGGCTTGGAGGGCTCCGACCAATAACTTTTGAAGAAGCCAATTTTTTGGAGAATCTGTACAATCGAGTTTCATCCGTTGCAGTTCTGGCAGAAAATTTTTAAAATTTGCAGACCTGCAGCCGGCAACAAATAGCTTTAAAAGTGCCGGTTTTTTAGCTGCGGCCTCTTTCAAATCAGCGAGGGCAAGGGACAACTTTTCTTCGACCGGCGTGAAGTCACTGCCGAAAGGGTA
>CALCCV010000275.1 GCA_937900305.1 uncultured Pseudobdellovibrionaceae bacterium
CAGCACCTACGTGCACAATGAGTCTACGACTTTGTCTAAAATACTATCCGCGCGGTTGGGTGATTAGAATCAGACTTACACAAAACTGCATCTCCACCATTTCCCAACTCAGTCGCGGCCTTTGCTGTGAACGAGAGATACAAGATTGTACTCGTGGCAAATCGAAAAAAGTTCAATATATTAGTCATTTTGACTCCTAGTTTTTTGTTTTGTTATTGGTAAAAGCTGAATGTTCAAAGTATAAACTTCTGTTTGTTTTCCGTCTTCTAAGAGTTTGGCCATTTTTCTGCGAAAGACTTTGATGTGTTTGCGCGCTTCTGCTAATTTTCGCACGTCAATCGCCATCATGATTGAAGAACAGTCACGCTCTGCTATCCCATACGAATCAAGAGAATCAATAGCTTTGGCTAACAAATTAGAATGCGCAATGCGAAGTGCCGGGCTTGTAACCTGATCACTAGTCTTAAAATTTCTCTGTGTGCAAACCAAACGATCGCCATCGGTTCGACGATGTACGATGTGCATTAGGCCTGCGCGAATGAGGCGGTTTACTGTGAGTTTTACCGAAATTGGACTTATTCCAAGACGTTCTGCGATCCATTGGTCGTCACTCTTAAAATCCGATGTGTTCGCTAAATTGAGAATTGCGAAGTGCTGCCAATCACTAATAATCTGAAATTGATCTTCCTGCACCAGATGGTAGCTCTCTCCTTGCGTGAAACATTTTTCTCTTTTGCTGCCTTCATTGAAACTCTGTATCAGACCTACCTTGTCATTTGGAGACACGGGTAGCTTTTCTAGCACTTGGTTTAAAACTCTTTGGGTCACCCGTCGCTTTCCATTGAATATCTCCGAGAGCCTGCCCGAGGGCAACCCGAGACACTTGGCAAAAGCTCGAAGCGAGTAGTCTTTATTTTTGGTCTGTCGGCGTGAAAATTCATTCTGAAGAAATTGGTTAATGTCCATCAGGCTTTGTAGCCAACACTTACCAACATAGCAAGGAGTTTGGGATCAAACTGCTCCCAATGAATCCATGGGAGCATCAATTGCTCTCTTGAAATCAAAGCTTTTTGGAGCTTGAGTGTCAGGATTTCAGAACTCTCTGTTCGCAATGGATAAGACTTTTGAGAAGCGATCAGCTTGCCGAAGCGAACCTGAAAATTTATGCTCCAGAAAGACCTTTGAATATTCCGATTGGCGTGATCGCCGGCGACATTCTAAATTTTTGTTAACCTCCTTCTGACGATACGCAAGCGAACTGTAAACACCCCGAGATTTGGTCTAGACGCCGCTGACCATATTTGCTAGCGCTGCGGTTTTTGCCTTTTTCACATTCCACGGCAAAAGCTCCTCGAAGTCCGCCAATGTTTCGGCCATCGGGATTTTCTCAAAAACCAGTCGCAGATACCAATACGGATCAAGTCCATTCGCCTTTGCAGTTTCAACAAGTGAGTACAGAGCGGCGCTTGATTTTGCGCCATCCACTGAGTCACTAAAAAGCCAGCGCTTTCTGCCAATCGCAAAAGGGCGGATTTTGTTCTCAACATAGTTGTTGTCGATCTGAAGCCTGCCGGCTTCCATGAATCTGACGAGATACGGCCACTCATTCTTCAGGTACATGAAGGCTTTGCCAGTCACCGATTGCGGCGGCACTTTTGGCAAGCTCGTCTGCATCCAATATTTCAGCTCATCCAAAAGTGGCGCCACTTTTTCTTTTCTTATTCGATAAATTTCATCCGGAGGCTTGTACATCGTCGAACCTCCCGACATTTTAATTTGAAAAAAATTTGCTAGCCTTCTTCTGGAAGCTTATCAGCTGATTATTTTCTTTCGCGCTGACGAGTGCGGAAGCTAACCTTTGGCCAAGGAAAGGAGGTTGGACCTCACTTCACGAGAAGTGAGCGGAGGTAAGGCGAGCTCGCTTATTGTCTTTGAAGGATCTAGGACTTGAGAGTTTTCCACTCGACAGGTGTAAACGCAGGCCTTCGGTGAAGGATGGCTTGAACCAGCTCAGGGAAATACTCTCGCGGATTCACATTATTCAGCTTACAGGTTTCTGACAGAAATTTATTAATGAAAAAACTGATTTAGATCCTATGGTCGCTGGCAGAATTTTATCACCAACCGATTAGTCGCCGGCCCCCTGGCACCATTGGTGGCTAGACAAACTAACAAAGCAAGAATACGGTAATAAGATGAAAAAAGTAATTTGGCTGATATGCGCTTTGACTTTAACGATTGGTTGCGTAACCCATCAGAAAGTTGTCGACGAGAAACAGAAAAAGGTTTCGGAAGCAAACACACTTAGACTGGTACATTTTAGAGGTCCAATTTATATCTCAGAGGACCACTTCTACGACCGAGAAAACTCTGTTGTTTATGTGGGCGACGAATACGTCACAGTTATTGGCGCAACATGGACACCCGAGACAGCAAAGTTGCTTGTTAGCGAAATTAGAAAGGTGACGGACAAGCCCATAAAAGAAGTTATTAATACCAATTGGCATCACGATCGTGCTGGCGGAAATTCGTATTTCAAAAGCATTGGAAGTAATATCTACGCAACAAAAATGACTGTCGAACTCATGAAATCAGGTTGGGATGCAATGACGAATGCCGTACGCAAAGGCTGGCCAGAGTTCCCTCAGTTGCCGTTAGTCCTTCCAGATAACGTTCAAGGCCACACTTTCGAGCTCCAAAGTGGGCGAGTTAAGGCTTTTTACTTAGGGCCGTCACACACTGAAGACGGAATTTTTGTATATTTCCCGAATGAAACAACTTTGTACGGCGGGTGTATTCTTAAAGAGAAACTTGGTTATCTTGGTAGTGCAAATGTGACCGAGTATCCGAAAACATTGCAAAAGTTAAAAGCCCTTCATCTTGATATCGATACAGTTATCTCCGGTCACTGGTCCTCGATACATGGTCCAGAGTTGATTGATCAGTATATTGCATTGCTTGCTAAGAACGCAAACCATACCTCAATCGAAGGACAATAAAAAGACTTCGATCCTGATGGCGAATTCAGCGAATACGCGCTGAATTCGCTGGAAATCAAATAAAACTGAAATTGCCTTAGATCGCGCTGGCTTCACGCTCGGCCGGTCTAAAAAGGCCCTTTCTGGACCCGGCTGAATAATGACATTTGACTTACGATAGCACGGCGATTTTTCGCACTGAGCGGCAAGCCTGGTCGCAAATGACGACCTGCCACCTGGTTCTTTCTAGAAAAAGTCGGTCAAATGTGGAAAAGTGGGTGTCTCGACTTTGG
>CALCCV010000276.1 GCA_937900305.1 uncultured Pseudobdellovibrionaceae bacterium
GCTCTTCCGATCTGACCTCGGGTGTATTCGATCAGTTCAAGTTTAGCGCCGTTTGCGACGCTGCGGTAGTCACCGGTGCTAATCAGTTTGTACAAGCCAAATCCAGATTCTTCGTCGGCCATACGGCATACGGTGCCTTTGTAGGCGTCTCCGAGAAGTTGAATGGCTGTCTTTTCAGTCCAACCGCCTTTTCGAAAGTCGTCATAAAATCCGTGATCGTTGCAATAGTCACTATTCACTCCGCTGGCAACACCCCAAGCATAGTACAGATTTCCTTTTTTAATGAAGGCGGGCCCGCCGGAATCGCCAAAACACATTCCCGTGCCTCCACTCATATTCACAGTGTAGGCGTAGGTTTCGTTGGATGAAACTAGGCTGAGTGAAACAGCTCTAAGAATTCCAACGCCCGTTTGTGAGATCGCATCACTCATGCCATATCCGGCCACGACAACCTCTTGCCCCACCTCGGGATAGCTTTGCAAGCGCAAGGCGGGTTGGTAGCCGCTGGGAGTAGAACCCGAATATCGCAAGACACCAACATCACTGCATCCCACTCCGCAGTAATTGGGATCTACTCGAAGAGCTAAAACTTTTCGAGCGACTTGCGGGTTGGTGAGTGCAGTCTGTGCGTCGCGAGCGAAAATCACTCGCAGGTTTTCCGGGCTGGTTTGAAGACAATGAGCGGCCGTAACCACGATTCCAAACTTGTACAAAGTCCCAGAACACGAGCTCTGGGTGGCAACGTCCCAGAGAAAAACCGTGCTTGCGGCGATGGCCGAGTTGGCCGGTACCGGCTGACCTCCAATTATACCGAGGTGGTCATTCGTCATTGTTAAAGACCCATCCGCATTGGGCGCACCATAGGGTTGGGAGCACGCCGAAATAAACAGGGCGACTACGACAGAGCTCGCCGTGGCGAATCCCCGCAGATTTGTAAAATACTTTGTTCGCATTGATTTTCCCCTTCTTTGAATTGTCCTGAAATTGTCTTGAGGTTTTTTTGACTTGTACCTTACGCATGCGGATGGGATCGATGAACATCACTGAACATCGGTGAACATCACTGATTGGGATCGAGAATTGCTCGCGTGGCACCTTGATTGCATTGTCAGAGCTCGTGCTCTGCGAATCATTTTCTCGCTGGGAGGAGACATTTTTGAAAACTTTCAGACTCCTCTTTCTCCTAATTTTCGTGAGTCTCGGGCCGAACAATGGTTTCGCCGAAACTGTTTGGAAGAAGGGCGAGCTAAAAAAGGTGGATCTTGAAGCGCTTTTTACGACCGAAGAGCCAGTGATTTGGATTGGTGGAGAGTCTTTGTGTGGTCCCGATCCTGCTAACAAGGATTGCCCCCTAGTCGAACAAGTTAAAGAAGCTTTCCCAAGGTTTCAAAAAAGTGAAATCGCAAATCGTTTAACTGACAAAGCTTTGTTGGCGTTTTTCGGCACCAGCCTAGGGAAAAGTTACTGTTCAATTTTAACCGGAGGTCGAGCAGACCTGCTTCATCATTTTTCGGGCCTCAGCCTCAAATCTGCGAACCAAGTTGCAAAAAATTGTGATCACTCGGA
Source organism: uncultured Pseudobdellovibrionaceae bacterium (assembly GCA_937900305.1). GTDB lineage: Bacteria > Bdellovibrionota > Bdellovibrionia > Bdellovibrionales > Bdellovibrionaceae > CALCCV01. Next base: position 1,567 of record CALCCV010000276.1, read on the forward strand.
TGCGAAGTTGGGAGTTTATAATATGGACTCTCGCCCTTCACCACTTCCTGCAAATTTCACGTACCTCATTTCGAAAACAAAAGAACCCACCTCTGCAGGATTTAGCGCTCTGGGGAACAATGTCGTAGTCAATACGACGATCGATGAAATTTTGGATGGCAGCTATATTTTGACCGTAGTGCATGAACTGGCTGTGATTTCAGACTCGAAGTTGATGCTGTCTTTAGATACGCTGATGACATACAATAATTTTTTGCCAACATTTAAACTTTTTTCGGCTTTCACGACAATCGAAGACAGCTCGAGCCAGATTCCTTTTCATATTTCGGAAGTTGAAATTTTCAACCAACAATTTAGATCGCAGCTGAAGGCCCTGCGGTTTCCACCAATTGATTTTGCGTTTGCTTCTTTGCGAGCCTTCGCCATTGAAAAACGATTTGCCGCTGAGTATGCCTTACAAATGAATGATTCAAAGTTCAGTAAGATCCCTTCGCTGTTTTATCTTCCAAATTTGACTGATCCCAAGCAATGCCAAAAGGCGCTGACTGTGGTGTTGCGCGCAGCTCAACGCGATTTTGCGAATCTCTCATGGAACTTTTTATTGCCAGGTTTTTTGGAAGACTTTCCAGAGGAACGCACACATTGGGAGATGGGAGACGTGCAAAAGACCGGCGACTTAAAAGAACGGGTCTCAGCTCAAGTTGAAAAAAATCTCAAACTTATCAATGGCGCTCAGTTAATGGTTGATAAAAAGACCGCCAACCTTTGCACCTTCATGGCAGAACCGATGTGGACACCGTGGAATTTGCACGGCGTTGGCCCTAAACCCAAACCGGGAAGTTGGGATTGAGCAATTCAAAAGTGTTCTATGATCTATTGTATTCGAATCACTTCGGGGAGGCTCGAGAGGTGATCTCGTCATTGCACGCGCCTGACGAAAGTGAGACTGTTGAAAAATCAAATGCACGGCTTCGAAAAGAGGCGCACCTTTCGGCCCAGGTGCTTCTGCACCAAAATCGTCACGAAGAAGCGATTCAAATTCTGGAACTGGCACTTGCGACCTATGGATCGCACGTGGGATTGCTGGCTGATCTCGGATCTTGCTATTTCAGCCTTCAAAAAATTCTGAAATGGCGTTCGTGTTTTGAAATGCTCAATCGGGAATTTGAGGTTGTCAAACCAAAGCTCTCAATGGACAGCAGGTACCGCACCGAAATCATCCTGGCTAAATTTGAAGAAGAAGATGGTCGTCTGGCCGCCGCAATTGAACGAGTTTCTCGGGTTTGGGAAGAGATTCGTAACGAGTGCACTTCGGATTCTCACCAGTTGACGGAGTTGATTCTGACCCACCTGGTGCGCATCAAAAGCACTATCGGTGACCAGACTCACCTGCCGAGCCTTTATACGCAGCTTTTACAAATTGCTGCAAATCACCTTCGACCTTATCATCACGTTGAATTGCAACATGCTTTGTTGACGTGTGAGTACGCCATGATGGATGCGGCGACAGCTCGAGAACGCTATCACAGAGTTGTTGAGGCAGGGCAACTGATACCGCAAGATCACGAGTGGTTGACCTTCGATGTCCTTCAACTTGAATTGCTCACTATGTGCTCTTCATCTAGTTCTGTTCAGCCTGAAATTCTCAGCGCGGCTAGGCGGTGTGAAGAGCTTCGACAACTGAATCGATACAATTTAACTTTGCTCTCTTGGGCCACGCAGGCTCCGGCTACAAGTGCGTGGCGAATTCGTGAAGCTCTTAGTCAAATGAATCTGGGGGATGCACTTCGCCTCGCCGCAATTCGTTGGCGACATCACAATGCGGCAGCGTCAGTCACGCAACCAGAGCCATTTTCCGATCTTCAAAGGGACGTCGGAATCATTTTGAAGGGCTTGGCTGCGCGGGAACAAAAGCTATGGCTTACACATTTCCGTGGAAATAAATCTGATTTCGAAATCAGTATTGATCCAAAGACTCAATCGATTTCTTTTCACCATCGAGAAGTTCGCCTCGCTAAACCACTTATGATTCGATTTCTAAACGCCGCGGTTCAGGCAACTCAATGGAATCTTGAAGATTTTTGTTTGGAGGTTTATGGCGTTGAATTCAATGCCAGTTACCTCGATCGCATTCGAATGCAGGGGCGACGCCTGGATTCCCTCTTGCAGTCAGAGTTTGGGATCACGATCGTTCACAAAATCACTAAAGCCGAAGTCCATTTTCGGTCCGAAGTGAAAGTGCGGCTCCGCGAACCTGATGGCAAGTCATCGATTCAGGGAAAAGTGGATTTCAAGTAATCCTTTCCAATGCAGTTACACTTTTGGGAACTCCAGAGTTTCGAAGCAGTGGAAAACTGATTCAAATCGACTCAATCTAAACTCTAAGTTGAAGTTTCACTTCACAGATTGGGCATCACTCTTGCTTTCAACATCTCCTATCGACCGCTGTGGCAGCGGTTATCGGGGTGGTGCATGGATCGTTTGAAATATGAAGTGGTCGGTTTTTGGGTTTGTGGTTTTCAGCGCGTTGCTCATCACCAGGGAAGGTTCATGTTTTGTTCCCTGGTCGCGTTGCTGGTGGCGTGTTCGCCTAAATCTGCAGATCTGACAGGGCGTATTCCGCCCAGTGCGCCGCAAACTGAAGTGCGCCCCGAGCCCGAGGTCCCAACGATAGAGGAACCCGTTGGAGAGCCTCCTCCTGAGCCGCCAAAGGGCGAGCGATTTAGCGAAATTTTTAAAGGTAAGGTCGATGGGCAAAAAGTAGATATCCTTTGGGTCGTTGACAACTCCTCGTCAATGGAAACTTCGCAACAAAGATTGGCTGACAATTTTGATGCCTTCATTCAGCAGTTTGAAAAACAGAGTTTCGATTTTCAAATGGGCGTCACGACCACCGATGGCTATCGTGGCATTTTTCGAAGAGATGCCAGTACGAGCGTTTTGAAGTCTTCTGGAATCAGAGGGAGCTCGGGGCAATCGATACTGACTTCGGCCACGACTCCACTCAAAAACCTGTTCATGAAAAATATCTTGCAAGGTGATCAGGGGGATAGCGACGAAAGGGCCTTTCAATCGATGAGAGAGGCTTTGAACAATCCTAGCAACTCGCAACTTCTTAGATCGGAAGCTCATTTAGCGGTGATCGTCATCAGTGACGAAGATGACATCAGTCACGACGAGGGCTACTGGACCGAAAGTCATTATTCAAATTATCTCAAAGATCCAAATCTTCATAAAATCGACGTTTATAAGAATGACCTTGAACGACTCAAGGGATCGCTTGCCAAAGTGAGTTTTCACGCCATCACAATCAAAGATGAGGCCTGTCGGCAAACCTTAGGTGGTGATGGTCGAAAGATCGGTAAACGCTACTTGGACCTCGTAGCGGTTTTATCGGGAAGCTCGGTGGATCTCTGTTCAGAATTCGGCGAAAGCCTCAAATTCCTCTCCAATGGGATCATTCGCAAAGTGGCAAATTTTTTACTCTCTCGTAAAGTCAGTGAACCTGAATCCATCGAAGTCAAAATGAGAGGTGAGACTGTGCCCTCGAGTTCGACGGAAGGTTGGACCTATTTCGCCGAAACTCAAAGTCTGCAATTTTATGGAAGCTGGATCCCGGCTCATGATGAAGAGGTGATTGTGAGTTACGAAATTGGCCCTTGAGTTCGATTTACTGTGGAGCTTGCCGGTAAGTTGCGGCACCGTTGGGATTGTCGAAGGTGTTGATTGCAGTTTGAAGGCTAACCAGCCAGGATGCGCCAACGGGAACTCGTCCCTGAGCCGTTTTCATCATGGCTTTGGCACAGTCAAAAAAGAGCTTTTTCGTCTCGGATGGAATCTGAATAATGTTGGTCAGTCTCGCACTAGTAGCAAATGCCTCTAAGCGAGTCTGATCTATTGGACGTTGGGCCATCGCTTGTAACTCACCAATCATCGAGTTGCACTCCGGAATGACTGCGTTTTGGTAGACATCCTCCGAACTTCCGATCGGGGGCCCTCCTGATATTAGGTATGTGAGAAATGCGATTAGCTGCTGCAGCCCATTTCTAGACTGAGCTTGAGCTTCAAACAGAAAAATCTTAAAGAATGAAGTTTTCTTCGGTTTCGGTAAAGCGCTAATCATTTTTTCCCAAATTAACTCCGGTGTATCTGTTTGCAACAAGGTCACTTTGCGTTTGTTGATCAAAATAGAAAAATCTTTAAAAGGAGAATAATTTTTGACGTCAAATTCAATCGGCACCGAATCATTCCCGACACTGATCCTTACACTAGATCGTGACTCTCGCTGGGCTGCATAGGCACCAGTTTTAATTTCAGAAAATTTATCTGCCAAAAAACTTTTGAAACGATCATTAAGTAAAGGCTGCATCTCCGTCCAAAGCTCGCCAATATTTTTTTTTCGAACAATGAGTTGTAAACTCTGATCAATCGAAGCGAAATGAGCTTCTTTCAGGCGAGCAACCAGATCCTTTTCTTTCGAAGGTGGAGCACTAAATGCATAAGAAGAACCAAAAAGAATCATCAAGACAGTCAAAGAAAGAATTTTAAATTTCATACTCTATTTTAGAATTAGCGACCAAATTTCTCAACGAAGGTTAAATTAACCAGCCGTGGCAATTCAAAATCCATACGAAAGTCTATAAACCCTAATTTCGCACCTTTTTGAAATTGAATCCGCAACGAAAGGTCCTATTAACTTTACTTCCCGCGCAAAAGTCACTGCGGCAGATGCAGTGAAATTCCCCCTTCACCCCGCCCGCCATCTCAGCACAGGTCCTGAGACGATCTATTCGCCAAGGCAGTTTGTTGCCTTCAGCTTCCGACCGATGATGCGGGTGACTTCGAGTGCTTCGGAGGGATTGGGGCGAATCGAAACTCCAGATCGTTCGCGAATGGCCGCAGCAAATCTGTGCAGAAGTTCGCGAGGAACATCGGGATTCAAGTTTGTCGATACGTAGGTGCCCGGGCTTGTTCCATTCCAGTCGACAGCAATTTCTTTCATTTTGGCGACAGCGGCCTGGAGCGCAGGCTGGGGAGTCGCGCCGCTCAAGCCACCGATTTTGATCCGCAAAGCTTGTGTTGGATTCCAAGAGCCATTGAAAAGGGAAACCTCCACTTCGATCTTTGCTGAAGTGGAGTGTTGCAATTGCGCAATTTTTTCCAAATGATTTTCGATGCTATCGAGAGCACCCAAAAGATCTGAGTCTTTGAACTTCGGCTCGGCGCTCGCGAGTTTAGCGAGTTCTTCGTTGGAAATTCCGGATGCATTTGATCCGTGAGATGCATTTACCGAAGGTGATTGGCACGTTGCTTTTTGGATCACTTGAAGGGCCGAAAGGGTTTCGCGGGGGGAGTTGCCCGTCACCAACAGGTTGATCTTCTGATCCATTTCATTTGCACCTTTAATGGTAGCTACGGCGGGCACTGTGAATTCGTAGCTGCTGAAGATTTTATCCAGCAACAGGGTGCGGCCTACTTGACGGGCACTGGCTGAGTTGGCAGACAGATCCTCAGTCTCGGAACCCATAACGTCAGACACCATTAAGTAGGCTTGCATTTCGGGAAGGATGGGTCGCACGTGACTGAGTTCGACTTCGACCAATCCGATTTTCTGAGAAATTTTGGCCAGCCAAGTTTTGGTTTCAATGAAGGGACTGAAGACATTTGCTAAATTCAAATCAGATTCGTGGCCATCCTTTACAACCGCTCTTTTCATTCCTTCGAAAGGAAATTGAGGTTCCCTAAAGAGATAAGCTTGATCCGCATTGTTAGCTGTCGGTACAAGTACGGACTTTGGTGATACAAGGTCTCCCACTTTAAGGCCAGAGTTGGCCGCGGCACCGGCGGTGCCGATGTAGACGATGGTTTTTGCGCCAGCGTCTTTTAGAGCGAGCGAAATCGGAACCATTTCGTCACCCCAAACGTTTTCAATCAACCGCACTCTTTTGAGTTCGCCAGACGTTGTGTGCAAAAGCATGTCGGTCATATCGTGACTAGGATAGCTGATGGCGAGTGCGGGGAGCTTCGGTACAGATTGCTTTTTGGACTGGTCTTCAATTTCTGAAAACTGATCCCACGATTTAATGTTGGAGAGTGGCTCTTGGGCCACTTGGTCAAAGAGCGCACGTGATTCGGGAGTCAGATTTTGATAGGCTTGAGATTTGGTGAGTTCGGGGTTTGTGAATTTCAAGGCCCGCGGAAAAAGTTTTTCGACGGTAGCCCGTTGACCGAGAATCAGAAGATCTGCAGCGGGCAATCCTTTGAGATCTTCGGCGATCGCTTGAACGATGCGTGCCTGAGATTTTTTCAGTGAGCCATAGGCCATCACGCGAGACCCACGATCAATCGCAGATTTATTTTGAAAAGTCAGAAGTTTCGCCTGAAGG
>CALCCV010000277.1 GCA_937900305.1 uncultured Pseudobdellovibrionaceae bacterium
AGACAAAGTGACTATCGGGAACAAATTGAGGTGGCGATTGAAGGCGCAGCGGAGGCGCTTGAATTTGAATGTCTTGCAGAAGCGCTGACATTTTTAGATCGAGACCCGCGGGCTTAAAAATGGGTCCCAGCAATTTGGCTTCAACTTTTGTTTTTGAGAGGAGCTTTTGCTGTGAGTCCTTCAAGTCGCTGACGATTTCGGTGAAGATGAGAAGATTTTCAGATTGAGATTCCACCGAGCTTTGTGCAGTTAGCCGGATTGGTCCACGCAGGGTGTGAAGTGGTGCTGGGACACTCCACGGAGTGTCTTTGAAGGCTTGAATCCAAACTTGAATTTCTGGAATTTGCAGATCTGCAGTTAAATTCAACTTGGGAGTTCCTAGAATCTTGCGGTCTTTGGCATTGATTTCAAATTCGGCTTGGCCGTCGATGCGACCTCGGCCAAAGTTTTCATCACCCTGCAGACGCACATTCAATCCGGTCCAAAAGGTGGCTTCGGATTGAGGTTCCACTTGAATTTCAGCTTGCAGTTGCGCTCGCAATTTTTCGACGGGAGGTCGACGTTCGTGAAGTTTTAAGCGAAGGGAACAGGCCAATGAGTTTTTTTGAGGATAACCGAGATCTTGATTTGATCGGTTGCCATTGACACGAGAAAATTTTTTCGGGCCTTGGGCCAATTGCGAATGGAATTCACAACTGTCGATGTCGATCACGCCTTGGGCCCATAGGTGAGCCAATTTGATGGCACCGGATTTCAACTGAAGTCGTTGGTCATTCCAGAAAAGTGTCAGTGGCGAGGTGAGATTGAGTTTTTTAAAATTGACCACAGGTTTTGCTTCGACCTTCAATTGATCATTGTAAGATGCTCTCACTGGCGATTGAACCTTGAGTGCGCCTTTTGTAAATGCAAAATCGCCTTCGAAGGTGACGGCGGGTGAGCGAGGATCAACGACAAAAACTCCATTCAGGTCTCCAGCGAGGCTGTTGCTTTGGTTGAGTTTTGTCTTGAGGTTTAAGGTTAATAGCTCCGAGTTTTGTCGAGCGCGTTCAACGGAAAGGGATCCGGAGATGGGTGCATCCTTTTCAGCTGCAGAAGCGGTTAACTGAGATGATGGGACTGACGCCGAGGGAAGTTGCTGCCATTTGTATTCTTGCACCCGCACGAAGACCTGTTCAATCAAATCTAGATCGAGCTGCTTTGGAAAGTATTTCGCAAGAAGGGGAAGTCGCAGGTCGGGGAGGACCGGCTTGGATTTTCTTGCCTTGGCATCAGCCCTTGTTTTTAGGTCGAGGCTTTTGATGTCTATAAAAAGATGTCTGACATCTAAGATTTCTGCACCTCGACGGGAAAGGGAAAACGAAAATTCCAAATCAATTTTGTCGCTGCAGCTGGAGACGGTGTCTTGCCAAGCAAAGCAGAGTTGATCAGTTTGAAATTTCACAGACTTACTGTGCCAATTGAGAGGGGTGGTTTGAAACTGAATGTCTCGCCATGAAATCAAGAATTCCGCGGGAGCTTTAGTTCGTGCCCAGGCCAGGGTTTTTGGATTTATGACGAGTTCGGGCTTCCACCAAATGAGGCCGACGATTCCCACCACAGTGACAACTAGAAAAAACAACAGACCAAACAAAAACAAAGTCGTTTGTTTGAGAAAGCGAATGAGTGATTTCACTGAAGAGCGGTTCACTAAAACTCCTTTCCGAAACTAAAGAAAAATTGATCGCGCGCGGTGGGCGCTGTTTGTCCATCGGCGGGACGGACGTAGCCGCGCGCAACGGTGGCTCTCAGAGTGCCTATGGGCGAAGGATAACGCAAGCCGATCCCGGGCGAGTGAAAAAAAGAACCGTCGAGGGTGCTTGGTTGATCGCCTGTCCATGCGAAATCCCAAAGTAAAAATGGTTGCAAATTGAGGGCAAACCATCGACCCGTGCGCAACTCAAAACCGTTATAAACGGAAGACAGAAATCCTTCCGTGGATTGCGGAAGGCTCTTGCGACCAAAGCCCCTGAGATCGCTGTCGCCACCCAAGAAAAATCGTTGATTCACTGGAATTTGGTCAGTGGCGCGGCGGGCGCTTTGGGCGACGAAGGTGCCCATGGTGCTTCGCCAAGAAAGAATCAGAAAAGGAGGATCCCACTCACCAAGGTTCCAAATTTTTTGATGACGAAATGAGAGCTTGTGAAAAGTCTCTTCAGATACAACACTCTCAAATTGCGAAGACAAATTGAGTGTGGCGGTCCATCCCTCCTGGGGATCTTGCATGTAGTATTCATAGAGATGGCTTGTGGCAGTGACTTCGGAAAGAATTCTGAGACTGTCTAAGCGAGTTGGCCCGGTCCCGCGAAGTGTTTCACTCCGCTCAATCAACGGCCCAATTTGAACTCGCGGCAAGTACGTGCGTTCCTCCCAGCCATAGGCGAGGGCGAGACCGAGTTGCGAAGATCGAGTTTCATAATTTGATTCTTCTTCGCGTTTCAATTGAAAACTGGGAATCACTTGCAGGCGAGATTTGAGATCGTTGGAAATGTGATGGTGGTATTTTGTTTCGATGGATTGTTGGCGAAGCGAGGCAAAAATCGAAGTTTCAAACGAATTGGCCCGATCAGAGAGGCGGGTGACTTTCCAACTGGCTCTCACTAGCGGCCCTTCTTGAGAGTCGGCGCCGATACCAAAGGATAAAAGTTTTCGATCCGCCGGAATGAGGCGCCTCACAATTTTGGGTGGTTTGCCCGGCTCGCACCGAATGTCAAAAAAGGCGCTGAGGTACAAGTCTTCACGCAAGATTCGATTTGAAGTCAGTTCGAGCAGGCGCACATCAAATTCATCACCCTCGGTGAAGGCCGTGTAGCGATCGAGTGTGGCGAGAGGAATATCTGTTTCCCCCACAGTTTCGTAGGGTGAGAACTGCGAAAAGGGACCAGGTTGCACATGGACGTTGATAGATTCTCGTTCAATCACGACTTGGCCCTCAGCCTCTGCGCACGGGTGTCCACGCATTTGCAAACGGCGGCGCGACCAGGTGACGGCGTCTTTCAAAAGAGGAGGATTGAGTTCTCGGCCCACAAGGTGTCTTCGTTTCTGCCATGCCATCCGTTCGGGAGCATTGGTCACCGTGAAGGTTTGAAGTTTGGCCATCGGTCCTGTCTGGACGAAAAGATCTGCGCCGTCTTGGCGAAAGGTGGGCATCAGATAACCACGACTTTGCAAAAAACCGCGCAAGAAAAATGATTTCTGAGACGGAGGCAAATCTCGCCAGGAGGGACTCTGACTTTCACCGCACAAGAGGTCTCGCTCGGTGGGGGTGAACTTCAGATTGTCTGGACTGGTGAGATGAATATTGCAAAAATCTTGTTGTTGTTCTGCCGATTTCACCGGGATTGTTTGGGAATAGATCGTCTGTAGTTCGACGAAGGTGAACATGAAAAAAACGCTCGCGAGAAAAATTCGCTGATGAATATAAAAGCGCACAGACTTTTCTAGTCTGAAACGTGTGAACCGGCAACCGGCTTGAAAATTGACTGAGAATTTGAGGACAAAGTCTTGTCATTTGGAAGATAAATCAAATGTGAAAACTTTACCACCGACGTGAGAGCGTCCTTCGAATCAAAAAATCTCGATGAATGTTTAAATTTCCACCACTTTGCAGTCGAGTTCAGTCAAGTCTTGTGATACACCCGCCACATGGAAACTGCGAATTGCTCTGCCTGTTTGAAGCCGAAAGCCACTTTGGAGTGTCAGGTCTGCCACGAGCCGATCGGCAAATGCTGCGCTCAGATTTTGGCTGAAGGTGCGTTCTCGTTTTGGACCGAGGTGCCCGAAG
>CALCCV010000278.1 GCA_937900305.1 uncultured Pseudobdellovibrionaceae bacterium
ATCACTTTCCAATTCCTAAAGCGTATTCTAATTCTTTTCTGTGTAATTCTTGAAATTGTTGAGGATCGATTGCCAGCCGCTCTTCTGCATCTCTTCGGGATTTTGTTTTTCTGCATCGAAGACTGTGGTCACCTTCGTGTTATGTCCTTGGCCTTCGAAAGTCGTCGCGACTTTGCGGCCGTCGGCAATCTTGTACACAAGTTTTTTTGCTCGACGACCTCATCGTAAATGGCTTCGAAATCAAAACCAAAGCTTCTGTCCTTGGCTTCCATTCTCGCGAAGTACTTTCCACCGGCTCTCAGGTCGTTAGATGCCTCCGGACAGTGCCACTCCGGTGCGGCGAAATTCCACTGGGTGATGTGTTCCGGTTGAGTCCAATACGACCAAACTTTCGAGAGTGGTGCTGAGATCATCGCTTGGATGCGAATTTGGGAATGGCTCATCTTTACCTCCGGGCATGTGATTGGGATAAATTCTAAGATGCTAGCCAATCCAGTGTCCAGGTCAGATTTCGCCGAGATTAACCCACAGCGAAAGTAAAAAAACCTTGAGTCTCTGAGCTTTATTTTGCGCTGCAGGAGTTCGGTGCAGTGAATTGGAAAATCACCGGCTCTGATGCGCTAGCGGATTCATTGTCAGTGGCCGTTACGGTGATCGTGCCTGCATCGGTGGTTGTGATGCTCGTGGTGACTCCTGCTGAGGAGGCATTTGTTTTAATTTCATCGATCGATTTATCAGGATTCCCGACATGGCCACCTTCAGCCTCGATGGCAGAGATCAACGCTTTTTTCTGGCAATCGCCGAGATCTGCATTTGCAAGGCTGCCGGCCAATCCAATTGAACACATCATAGCTACGATAACATTTTTCATGATTCACTCCATTGTTCTAGGACACTACGTCCTTCGTTTCTGTAAAATGCAATCGCCGCACCATGCGAGGCTCTCTATGGATCAAGGACTGGGCCGCGAACGCCGGCAGATTGTTAGACAGTCGTAAGAATGGGAGACAGGTCCTTCGAGAAAGGACATGGGAGCGGACCCTAAAGATCATTCACCCAAAGCAGGAAGGCGTACTGACGGGCGCTTTCTTTCAGTGAATCGAAGCGACCCGATAGACCACTGTGGCCAGCATTCATTTCTGTGTGCATGAGCTGGAGTGAGGGACCTTGGTTATTGGTTCGCAATTTGGCGAGCCACTTGGCTGGCTCCCAGTACTGAACTTGTGAGTCGTAGTAACCCGTCGTGATTAAGAGATGGGGATAGGTTTTAGAGGTCACGTTGTCATAAGGTGAATAAGACTTGATATAGTTGTACGCTTCTTTTTGATTCGGATTTCCCCATTCGTCGTATTCGCCGGTTGTGAGGGGGAGGGAGGAATCCAACATGGTTGTCAGAACGTCAACAAAGGGGACTTCTGCGATAACTCCTTTGTAGAGATCGGGTCGCAGATTGAGGATGGCTCCCATGAGCAGGCCGCCGGCACTGCCTCCCTCGGCAAAGACCTTTTTAGGATGGGCCCATCCTTGTTGGATCAAACTCTCAGTGACATCGATAAAATCATTGAAGGTATTTTTCTTTTTCATTTGTCGGCCGTCCTCATACCAGCTCCGTCCCATCTCGGATCCACCTCGCACGTGTGCAATGGCGTAAACCCAGCCTCGATCCACCAGCGAAAGTCGCGGAGTTGAGAAAGTTGGAGTCATTGCGTAGCCGTAAGAACCGTAGCCAAATATCAAAATGGGTGATGCTCCGGTGGGTCTTTGGCCCTTCAAAGTTAAAAGGCTCACCGGGACTTTGGCGCCATCTCTGGCCGTCACGATCACGCGGTGAGATTCATATTTATTTTCATCGAAGTTGGGAGTGTCTTCGGTGTGGCGAAGGTGACTTTTCTTCGATTTCAAATCAAAATCAAAAACCGAGGGCGGACGATTGAGGGATTCGTACTCATAGCGAACTTCGGTGGAGTCATAATTGCGATTTGGCCCTAGACCGCAATCATAGACTGGATCCGTGAATTTGATGAATTCGCGCTGGCGAGTTTGGCGATCAAAGATTTCAAGTGACGAGAGGCCTGCCAACTTGCCAGAAAGAATGACGTGAGACTTAAGAGCAAGCAAATCATCAATGAGAGCGTCTTCGCGGGTGGGAATCACTTCTGTCCAGTTTTTCTGATTGTGCCAGCGAGCGGATTGTTCTGCTAGCGACCTCTTAGGATCATACGTGACTTCCATCACACGAAAGTTTTTAGCTTGCCAATTGGTGCGAATGTAAAATCGATCACCGCCATCAAAAACTGCGTACTCGTGTTCCCGTTGCCGAGGAAAAAAAACTTGCCAGGTGGCTTTGGCATCGTTCAAGTCCAGCATTCGAATCTCCGTCGCGAGAGTCGATTCTGAAGTGATAAATAATTTATCCAATGTCAGACTCTTTGAAATTGATATTGAGTAGGTGTCGTCTTTCTCTTCAAAGACCAGCTCTTCTTGACCCGTTTGCGTGTTGTATTTGAAAATTCGGTCGCTGCGAAGAGTGTCGGGATTTTGTCGAGAAAAATAAACCTCGCTTTCATCACGTCCCCAGACGGCGTTGCCCGTCGTGGCTTTGATTTTCCAGTTTTTCGGACGATGGGTTGAGAGATCCTTGAATGAGATATCATAAAATCTGCGGCCCACCTCATCCGTGGAATACAACACCAATTGTTGAGACGGAGAGACACTCAAACCCCTCAAATCGAAATAGACTTTTCCTTTCGCCTCTTGATTTTGATCGACGATGACACTTTCAGCTTTGTCTTTTAAGGATCGACGAAAAAAAGTGGGGTATTGGCCAGTTTTGGTGAATTTGAAATAGTATTCGTAGTCTCGAAAGGGATAGGGATAACCCTCCTCGTCGAGTTTGACTCTGGATTTCATTTCTTGAAAGATATTTTTTTCAATTGGACGTGCGGTCCGGAAGATCTTTTCGAAATATGTATTCTCTGATTTCAGGTACCCTAACACATCTTTGTGATCGCGCTCGCGCAGCCAAAAGTAAGGATCCAATCTTTGGTCGCCAAGAGTGGTGTGGATATGCTGAATTTTTTTGGCAACGGGCGGTCGGACGCTCAACAGAGCTTTGAGAGTTTTGGCCGATTGGGATTTGGTGAGGGAAGATTTAGAAGATTCAGAAGATTCAGAAGATTTAACAGAGGTCGCCACAGCCGGATTCCCGCAGGCGAGCAAAAAACCAACAGACAGGACAGCTAAGCTTGGCACTTTGGTCATGTGATTCTCCGTTCAGTGGCGTTCATCGTCCTCCATCTTGAGCTTGTGATCAACCCACTAAATCTCAAATTGGGACGTTTGGTTTCGAGTGGAGGGAAGCTCCGTTGTGGATGGACTGGATCAGCGCAGTGAAGGCCCTGTCCAATTTCGCG
>CALCCV010000279.1 GCA_937900305.1 uncultured Pseudobdellovibrionaceae bacterium
CTGAATTTCAATCGCTCCCCGCAAAACAAATTGGTATCGATTTCAATTCAGATCAGCTTGCACTTCAGACTATGAAAAGTGTTTGGATCTCATCATTGACCTACGACACAATGCCTCCTGATGACCAAGCCCTGTTGTTGATTCACGAATTTTTGATTGGCCTTAAACTCGATGAGTACTTCCAACAAACTGCTTCCACGGGGCCGCTTCCCAGCGCCTTCTATCGAAAAATCACAGCCGAAGATTACGAAGCCGTTCGCAGCACCACCCACTGGCTGATGTTCGAAATGAATGACGCAAACCCTGAATCCTTCGTCCAAAAAATCAAATCTGCAGGCTTCGGAACTTTCATCGCAAACCCTTCAGATATTGAAAATCCCTGGCTGGGATTCACTTTCGCTAAATCAGATCTGCATCTCTACCTCGAGGGACAGATCACCAAAAACCTTTTGCCTAGGTACTGTCCCAACACCATCGGCGGGCAGTCTAAAGTTCTCACCGTCGAATCCACCACACGTTTCGGCGAGGGCAAGCCATTGGGGTTTGATTTCATGATTCACATTGACGGAGAACCCTACCAAAACGTCAGCTTCGAAGCTGAGGGCGACGCCTGGGAAGTAAAAGTGACTGAAGATGGCTCGCTCGCGCTCACACTCGTTGAAAAGATCCCAGTCGAAACACCCAGCGCTGAACGCTGGACCCTCAAAATAACATTTGCCGAAACCGGTCCCGTGCAACTCTTGCTCAAACGCCAAGTGCTACTGTTCGGGTCTGGAGCCCAAGGTCTTCGCTGGTCCGATGCGATCGAAACCGAGCCCGAAAAACCAAAAAACAAATTTTCGATTTACTAAGGTCTATATAATCCAAATGAATGAACAAAGAATTATCGAACTTGAAACTAAAATCTCTTATCAGGAAATTTCGATCGACGAGCTCCAGAAGCTGCCGTCTCCGCAAAAAAAAAGAGCCTCTGTTTCCAGAAGCTCTTCTTGAGATCTATCGGCCTAGAGGCCCGAAGGGATCATCGGGCGATGCAATTACATCATATCGCCCATGCCGCCCATACCACCCATGCCGCCGCCGCCGCCTGGCATTCCGCCACCGCCGCCGCCAGAGTCCTTTTTAGGAGCTTCAGCAATCATGGTCTCAGTCGTCAACATCAGTGAAGATACAGACGCCGCGTTTTCAAGAGCACAACGAACCACTTTCATTGGATCGATAACGCCGTCTTTTAACAAGTCAGCATATTCGCCAGAGTAAGCGTTGTAACCCCATGAAGACGATTTGTTTTGCAATACGCGATCCAAAACGATGGCGCCATCGAGGCCAGCGTTGAAAGCGATTTGGCGAATTGGCTCTTCGCAAGCACGCTTGATGATGTTCGCGCCCCATTGCTCTTCTTCAGAGAATTTATTTTTTTCGATTTTTTGAGCCGCACGGATCAAAGCTGTTCCGCCGCCGGCAACAACACCTTCTTCAACCGCTGCGCGAGTCGCATT
>CALCCV010000280.1 GCA_937900305.1 uncultured Pseudobdellovibrionaceae bacterium
CGTTGTGCGCAAATATCCATTGATGTCCCCACAGTTCACGTGCGAACGGGTGTGTGTTTTCTAAGCTAACTTTTCCTTGGGTCGCTTTGCGAATGTGAGCAACTACATTTTTTGATTTGATCGGGTAGTTTCGCACAAGCTCAGCAATGGGAGAATGAGCCGAAGGGAGTGGGTCCAGGAACTGGCGCGCGCCCTTGCCTTCAAAAAAGGCGATACCCCAGCCATCTTTGTGAACATCCGTCAGCCCACCCCTGGCTTGAAATCCAGAAAATGAAAAACAGATGTCGGTGGGTGTATTGCAATTCATCGCTAATAACTGACACATAAATCTATCTTCTAAAGCAAATCTGCCAGTGGCAAACAATAGTTATCGGACCTTGACCGAGAACTGTATTTTATAAGGATAACCAAACAAGGACCTAATCGAACCCCAATTTGTATCGCCGCAAGAATTCAATTATTGGTTGGAGCACAAAAATAACAAGGAGAAGTTATGTCCTTCAAAGTTCTGTTGTTCGCATTGTCTTTCACCAGCTTATTGGCTCTTGACGTCCAAGCGTTGGAAAAATCCCCCACGGTCACTGGAGATTACTGCAAAGATGATATCATGCTCTATTTTCAACAAAAGTATGGCGACACCGTAAAAGTTGGCCAAATGATCAAAGATCGATCGCGAGAACGCAATGGTCGTGGTTGGATCTATTGGGTGAAATCAGACGTTTGCAGTGGATACCATGTGTTTGACTTCGCCTATCTTGAGAGCGGCAAATGCGCAATGCCACATTACGGCCGCCGTCCTCAATATGTTTCCCGAGTCTGGGGACACGGACGTGACTGTCGAAATTTGATCGACGGGATCCAAGAGTTCCCGCGACTCGATATCCCCGGCAACGACTAAATCAATCTTTCACAACCAGGTTCAAGAGTTTGTTGGGGACGAAAATCACCTTCACCAAACTCTTGCCGGCCAGGTGTTCGGCCAAATCTGATTCGGCGATTCGCACAGCTTCTTCCTGAGGTGTGTTCATCGGCACAAGTTTGCGCTGGCGGATTTTGCCATTCACCTGCATGACCAATTCAAATTCATCCGAGACCAACATCGAGAGATCCAACTGAGGCCAATTTGCAAAATCAATCAGGTCTTCGTGGCCCAGCTGCTGCCAAATCTCTGAACTGACATGCGGCGCAAACGGAAAGAGCATTTTTGCGAAAAATTCGGCTTGCTCGCGATCAAAGCCGGCCCCGGTCGCGTTGATGTCGTTCAAAGCCTCCATCATTCCCGCAACGGCCGTATTGAAATTAAAAAGTAAAAAAGAGTCATCCACTCGTTTCAAACATTTGTGCAAAGCTTGATCCACCTTGCGATTTCGCGCTGGCGAACTCACTTTGACCGCCGCCTTTAACTGATCACTTTCATCAAAGTACAAGGCCCAAACTCGGCGCAGAAATTTTTCGCAACCTGAAATTCCTTCGTCGGCCCATGGTTTTTCGGCATCCAGCGGTCCCATGAACATTTCGTAAAGCCTCAGAACATCACACCCGCGCTGGTGGACCACGTCGTCTGGATTCACCACGTTCCGCAAGCTCTTAGCCATTTTTGTTATGAATTTTTCGACTTTGTCGCCATTCGATTTGCGTCGATAATCATTTCCCATGGGCTCAACGTCATCGCTTGGCACCAGCCTTTGGGTTGAGTCGCGAAAGGCGAATGCCGTTACCATGCCTTGGTTAAAGAGTTTCTTGAAAGGCTCCTTCGTAGGAACCAGTCCTAAGTCAAAAAGAGCTTTGTGCCAAAAGCGAGCGTACAGCAAATGCATCACGGCGTGAGATGCGCCACCCACGTAAAGATCCACGTGGTGCCAATAGTTCACGGCCTCTTTGCCCCAAGCTGCTTGAGTGTTTGCGGTGTCCATGAAGCGCAGGTAATACCAACACGAACCAGCCCACCCCGGCATGGTGTCAGTGATGCGCTTGAGCTTTTCGCCCGTCTTAGCATCGACAAATTGCACCCAATCGGGAACACGCGCCAGCGGCGACGAACCATCTGGCGATGGGGTGAAGTCCTTCATTTCGGGCAATGTGACTGGCAGCTGACTTTCGTCGGTCATCACGATTTCGCCCTTGTCATTTGTTGCCAGAGGAAAGGGTTCGCCCCAATATCGCTGTCTCGAGAAAATCCAATCTCGTATTTTGTAAGAGATTCGTGTGCGTCCGAGATTTTCTTGAGTCAGTTTTTGAGTGATCTTTTGCCGAGCCTCGACGGAAGTCAGCCCAGTGAATTCTCCCGAGTTGATCAAACGACCATCTTCCGTAAAGCATTCGCTGAGCTGATCAGGTGTTCTCGTTAGCGGTTCAATCACGGCAACGACCGGCAATTTTTTTAATTTGGCCAAACGAAAATCGCGTTCGTCGTGGCCTGGGACGGCCATCACCGCACCGGTTCCATAATCAGCTAAAACATACTCGGCCACCCAGATTGGAACTTTTACTTTGGTCAAAGGATGTACACAGTAGCTGCCAGTGAAAACTCCGTTGAGATCATCGACTTCCGCTTTGCGTTCGCGGTCAGACTTGTTGCGAGCCTTTTGCACATAGGCCTCCGTGGCCGCACCCTGAGAACCTTGACAGAGGCTCGGCACCAACGGATGTTCAGGGGCAATCACGAGGGCCACGACTCCAAAG
>CALCCV010000281.1 GCA_937900305.1 uncultured Pseudobdellovibrionaceae bacterium
AGTTCAAATTTTCCATTGCCAAGATTATACAGACACTGGCGCAAATTAAAATCCCAAAAGGCTTTCGAATTTTTGACCTGGCCAACATTCGTAATGAAGATGGCATAGTGAAATTTTTATTTTCCGCTTCTGCGAGTCAAGCTCTTCAGCGACTGGGATGTGGGTCGATGGTTATGGAGTCCATTTTGCATCCGCAATCTAACGTCGGTGAAAAGTGCATGATGGCCATTCGAAAAATTTTGAAGGAAAAGCTTCAGATAGATGCTTTCTTTTATATCTACGCCTCCAGTCCCACTCCACCCATTTTTTAGAGGCGACTAGTTGTGGAGGTAGGCCGAATCTCCTGGAGAATTCTCCTATCACCGATAAGGACAAAATTCTAAGTGCGTCCTCTTATCGAGCGGGATCGAAAAGTTTGGTAGCTAGTTTTTTTCTTTTGCGCGAAGGTCAGGACGAGCCAGCCGCAGGCAGCTGCAATGTCCCTGTACCAGTAGAATTTCAGGCCAGAACAGATCTATTCCCATCGGCCGGCTTTGCAAATTACTGGCCTGATTTGGCAAATCAACCTCAGCCCACAGATTACGACGACTGGGTTAAAAATAACTTCTTTGCCTGTGATGGATCGCCCTTCTCAGAAGGACCTTGATTTCGGGACTTTAATTGCGGTCGCGGAATCAACGCGCTCAAGAAATTTTCGCGGCTTTGATTTTTTCGGCCTCTTCCAAAATTGCAAAAAGTTCCTGTCGCATGGCTGGGAACATTTCGACGCCTTTTTGAATCATGGCTTCTGCCTGCGTGATGCGTCCCTCTTTGGCCATCAGTTCAACCACCATTCGTACGATGGATTCATTGGCCTTGCCGGCGACGATGATTTGGCGGCCAGCTTCGACAAGTTTTGGGGGTGGCAAGACGGAGCAGTCGATTCGGAATTTCAATTGAGCATAAATTGGAGAGTTTGCGTCTTCGGGCGGTAGCATTTTGAAAAATCGATCAGCATTCTCGATGTCCGTAGCAACAATAAGTTCATCAATCACTTTGCTCAAAAAATCAAAACTTCGCCCGGATACAGAGGCTCCGATATCGAAGTATTGAATCGCGTTGGCGCCCTGTTTTTTTCGTAACATAAGTCGACCGGCGGTGAGAAACGAAACCGCAACGAGATTGACCAGTTTGGGAGGGCGGTATTCCATTTTTTTATAGATTTCAAACAGCCCCGGTAAATCTTGAAAGTTTCCTGAATAGACGGTGACGATAAAAAAAGCTCCGAGCCGGTGAGAAGTGACGGGAAAGCTTTTGCAGATGACAGCGATTTTTTTATAAGCTTCGGCAAACTGACGTTGTTCCATTAGAGATTCAAAAATTCCCGTGAGGCAGCGGTAGTGCATGGGTTGGTAGCTGAGTCCCTTCGTAAATTCCACTTGAGCATTCACAAAATCTTTGAGCTTGAAGTGCGCTTCGCCGGCTCCGCAGTGAGCGGAAACGGGTTTGGCTTGAAGGGTCTGAGCTTCCTTATAGAGGGCCAGGGCTTCGTCGAAGTTTCCCTTTTGCAATGTGCTTCGGGCTTCGATTGTTTTTATAGAATAGGCCGATGGTCTCATTTTTTTGCCGATGATTTCTAAAATGCGACCGCCAAAATCGGAAATTGAAAAGGGCTTCAGGACAAAGCAATCGACTTGTTCTTCGGCGGCTTCAGCTACGGCAGAGTCCGAAGACTCTTTACTCACGATGATAGAAAGACTCGACAGGCTTTCGATTCCTTTTTGAAATTGATCTAACAAATCCAGACCAGAATCAGCTCCTACCGTAAATTCTGAAACAAAAACCTTCGGTTTGTGTTTATCCATGATGGCCAAGGCGTCCTTTGAGGTCTTCGCTGTGAAAACGTTTCCGAGGGGAACACCCTGGCTATTGAAGAAACTTGAAATCATCGTCGCAAATGAAGTCGAAGGTTCAACGATCAGAACCACTTTGCCTTTCAAAAATTCTTGCAGCGATGATTTGGCGTCGGCGGAATCAATCATCTCCTTTAACCGCTTTCAAGATCGAATCAACACGCTTTTGCTTGTTGTTCATCGTGTCTACCAGACGCTTCCAGGTGAAACGATCGTACTGGTGCAAGCGGATCAAGAGGTGAACTTTCTTTTCAAGGCAAGGAGTGACTAAACCCACTTTGCCCAAGGCGGCGAAATCAATTTTTTCGTCGCCGAAGTGGATTGTGCACGAAATACTCACCAGCTGACCCAAGGTCGAGGTGTGGTCCTTGGTCTCGATCAAGAAAGACGATTTGTCATACTCTAAGAGCTCAGGCGGAAAATCTTTTAAGAGATTTAAACCGGATGTTAAATTTTTGAGCTCGTGAATTTCAATTTGTACGCTCACTGTGCATTCCTTTTCATTAAGGGCAAAATCAACGACATTTCCCACGGCCCGAGCATTTATGATAAACGGCAATAGAGATTCAGAAAGTCCAATTTCAGATTTCCGGTCGCAAGGACGGAGAAAAATCATTGAGTGCGGACAAATGACGACGATTGAGGACTATGAACGACAAATTGAACGACATTTGAGATGCAGACTGACGAAAATTTGACATTTCTATTGGCTGTTGGTCGCGAAATTCAAACTAAGTGATCGACTTTGGTCTGGGATCACTTGCCCGCCGTGCGCTTATTTTCCACAATAGTACAAATGAGAAAAGAAGCTGAATCTCTTCGAAATATCAAAATGTTAGTCCTTGATGTGGACGGCATTTTGACAGATTGCCGCATTTGGATGGATTCCAATGGAGATTGGAAGCGTCTGTATTCGATACGCGACGGCGTCGGCATTAAGCGTCTCATCGAGTCTGGGTACACGTTAGCGGTCATTACAGGTTCAGATGCTCCAGACATTCGTGCGCGCATGAAGGTGCTAGGCATTCATCATTTGTTTGAAGGCAAACTTGATAAATTGCCGAGCTTTCATAGCCTTTTAGAGCGAACGGGGTTTGTAAGTCCCGAAGTGGCTTATATGGGCGACGACTATTTTGATATTCCAATCCTCAAAGAGGTGGGTTTCTCAGCCACGGTGCCCGAAGCGATGGAAGAAGTTTGTGAAAACGTGCAGTACATCACTCGACGAACTGGCGGCAATGGCGCCGTTCGAGAAGTCTGCGATTTAATTTATTTGTACGGCCATTTTGCGAAGGAGAAAACTGCATGAGGGCGTTCGCCATTTATATCAAAGGCGTATTTGCCTTGCTCTCATTTGCGTTGGCACTCGAAGTGCAGACAGCGAACGCCGCTGAGGTTGTCGAGCTACCACCAGAGGAATTGGCGCGTGAAAGTGTGACGCCAATTTTTGATAAAAATGAAAGTGTTAAAAATCGGGTGATCGTCACCGAGGGATCATGGGACGTGGGAGTTTTTGGCGGCTTGGCGATGACCGAGCCAATCTTCAACGTCAGCAAAGCCGGATTGCAGGTGTATTATCACGTGTCAGAAAGTCATGCCTTTGGCCTTTTGCTGGCTAAAAATTCGAATGGAATCTCCTCGAACGGGCAGTTGCTTCAAAAAGACCAAACCATTGACTTCAGTCGTGCGCCCCAGGCCGATCTTCAGGCATTTTTAGATTACAATCTGAAAATGTTTTATGGAAAAATGAGTGTTACGAAGTGGGTTAATTTTAATACGATTCTAATGACTACGGCGAGCGTCGGAACGATAAAATACACTCACAAAATGTATCCTGCCTTCGCAGTCGGATTGGCAAATAAGTTTTACGTCACACCCGCTTGGGCTTTTCGCTTCGATCTGCGTTTGATTGCAAACAACGCCCCTGTACCTTTTGTGAAACAAAAAATGAGAGAAACCGATCCCGTACCTGAGTACTCTGAATTCCCGGAGCGAATGCATTACTCAACGAATTTGGAATTTGGCATAAGCTATCTATTTTAGCTTCGGTAAAATAAAACTGCTCGGCTCGAACGAAGACAACGACATGATGTGTGGACAACTGAGATGGAGAACAGCGATGAAGAGAGCCTCTGTACCTGGTAAAAAGAAATGGATAGTGCTGGCTGCGCTTGCGTTGCTCCCTTTGAACCACGTTCATGCGCAAGAGGGTGGTGGTGATGAGGATCGTTCAGAGCTCGACAGTATCGAAGCCGAACTTGAAAAATCTAAGTCGCGTGTTTCGCCGACTGAACCTGCTTACGTCGAAGATAATAAACCTCGATCAGCACAAGAGCTTTCGAATTTAGGAAAGCTGGCCCCGTTTTCCGAAATTTCAGTTATTCAACGGCGCTTCTTGCCTAAAACTGGGCGGTTTCAAGCCAGTCTGGCCGGCTCGATCGTCACCAATAATGCTTTTTTTAACGGTTACGGTGGCACAGCTCGGTTTGGTTACTATCTTTCTGAAACCTGGGGGCTGGATTTAGATATGACAACGTTTTCGACGTCGGCGAGAGATATCACGAAAGAGATCGACGACTTCGGATTGAAAACAACCAACCTCGTCGTAGTTGATAACGTCATTGGAGCGAACATTATTTTTGTTCCCATCTATGGAAAGATGACATTTTTTAACAATTCGATCGTGCCTTTTGATCTCTATTTTTCAGCGGGATATGCGGCAACAAATACTCCCTCCGAAAAGGGGATTCCAACCTTGCATCTGCGAACAGGACAAGTCTTTGCGATCACGAAGGGGTTTGCGCTTCGTTGGGATTTTAACTTCGATATGTTTTCTGCGACCGATGATGCCGGAGAGAAAAGCGTGAACAATAATCTCTATATGACCCTCGGCGCCAGCATCTTCTTTCCGGAGGCCAACTACCGATGAGAAAAGAAAAGTTCTTTCGATTGCTAAAAATACTTCCCCTTTTGTTTTGTCTCTTGACGGTCGATAGCGCATTGGCACAGCAGAAACGGAAGGCCAGACCATTAGGTTCAGGCGGCGGTGGCAACAGTGCAGCTCTTCGTCAACAGCTCTCTCAAGCTCTGCAGCTCGCTAAAAATTCGGAATTTGAAAGTGCGGCGAGCGCTTTATTTTTACTGAGCCGTCGTCCCGAGCTTCAGGGGGAGCGTGCGCAAATTAAGTATGTTCTCGGCCTGATGTTGATGGAAATGAAGCTCAATCAAGTGGCGGCATTTCAGTTTGTTGATGTCATTCGCTTGAAAGACGAGCGTTACACTCGTCTGGCGATTGAGAAGTTATCGCTCGTTGCCGACACTCTCGGGGATGACACTTTGTTAAACTATTCGATTTCGAAAGTGGACATCAATACTTTTCCAGCGAACAACCGCGATATGCTCTATTTTCGCTTGGGTGAAGCAAAGAGCAAGGCTGGCGACTTCAAGGGCGCCATCGAGAGTTTTGCCCGAGTGCCACTCGGAAGTAGCTATTTCAATCAGGCTTTGTTCGCCAAAGGCTTGGCCGAATTAGAAGCTAATGATCCCGATACAGCCAGCCGAACGTTTCGGGCCTTAGTTTCTGCTCGCGCGAGAGCGCCAGTGACCGACACGAACAAAGTGGCGGGGCAGCTGGCTTATGCTCGCGCGCTTTATCAAAAGCAGGACTGGGACGCAGCCATTGAAGCCTACGCCAATATTCCCCGAGATCACGTTTTGTGGCATGACGCTTTATTTGAACAAAGTTGGGCGATGATGCGTGGGGCTCGTTTTCGATCGGCACTTTCCAATTTTCAGTCTCTGCATTCGACCTATTACGAAGATTTTTACATTCCGGAGTCGCTGTTACTTAGGTCCATTGTTTATCTCTATATCTGCAAATACGATGAGATGAATAAAGTTCTCACTCAATTTGAAAAAGTTTATGGACCTGTGAGTGGCAAAGTGAACGAGTTTATTAAAACTCAAAACGATCCGCAAGCTTATTTCGCCGAGGTGGAAAAAGGAGCGAAGGTCAAACGCACTGGAGAAAAAGAAAACTCTAACTTGCGGCTACCTTACATCGTGATGCGATTTATTTTGGGTAAAGGGGACGTCAAGCGAAGTTTAGCCTACTTAAAACGTGTGAACGATGAAAAATCAAGAGTGGATAAAAATGGCGATTTGCGAAGCACCACGGTGGGACAGTACGCCCTCAAGGTTTTAAACAATCGCATCAAAAATACCCGGGTGGCAATTGGGGATATGTCCAAAGCGCATCTGCTAAACATGCGGGTTGAACTGAGAGATCTTTATGAGCAAGCCGGATTGATTCGCTACGAGATGATCAACGGACAAAAAGAATCAATCCGCAAAAAGATCTCCGAAAAAAATCTGCCAGAGAATCAAATCGACGACAAAGTGGATCGGCGTTTTTACGTCAACAATGGATATGAATATTATCCGTTTCGCGGCGAATATTGGTTGGATGAAATCGGGAATTTTCACTACTTGGGACGACAGAGCTGCGAATAGAAACTTGAGCATGGGGCAATTATGAAGATGGATTTTCATTTTAAACGAAACTCTCACTGGCACCGAACACTCGCTTCGGCGACGTTAGTGACCGTGGGACTATTCGCTCCGGCGTCGACGTTTGCGCAAAAGAAAAAGCCGGCGCAAAAGGCGGCTGCATCGTCGGCTCCACGGACGAATACGGTCGGTGATATGATTTCAAACATCGGTCGCGACAATCGTGGTGCGGGGCCAAGTTCTGCCAGCAAGAGTGGGACGGCGGTACCAAAGGCAGAGCTTCAATTCAAAGACGATCGACCTAAAAATAATTTGTTGGAAGTGAAGCCACCTCGAACCTCTGATTTTTACAAGCCGGGTGGTCTCGAGGCCGAGTATGAAAAAACACTCAATGCGCAGATGAAAGAACTTTTTAAACTGACAACCCGCTTTAAAACCAGTCCCAATCGGGGAGAGCTGTGGTTGCGTTTAGCGGAACTTTACAATGAAAAAGCGCAATTGATTGAAATGCGCAAGCAAGAAGAATACCAGAAGAAACTGAAGGCTTTCAATGAAGGCAAGTTGAAAGTGAAACCAAATTTCGATGCTCGCGAGGGGAAGGATCTCAACACCCGCGCAATTCAACTCTACGAGTGGTTTCTTCGCGACTTCAGCAACGATGCAAAAGTGGGGCAAGCTCTTTATTTTTTGGGGTATTCGCACTTCGAGCTAGGGAACGTTGAAAAGGCTACGCGTTATTATGAGCGATTGATTAAAGATCATCCCAAGAGTCCGTTTGTGGGAGAAGCGCAATTTGCCATGGCTGAGTACTATTTTGAAAATGACAAGTGGGATGCGGCCTACAAGAATTACGCGCCTCTTTTGAAAAACAAAAAACACTCCAAACA
>CALCCV010000282.1 GCA_937900305.1 uncultured Pseudobdellovibrionaceae bacterium
ACGATTGGGTGTTCGAATAGCTTGACGTTTGGTGCCCCTCAACATCCAATAAGCAATAAATCAAACACCCATGATTTTATTAAGTTTTTCTCAGTTCGGAAGCAAGGCATTTTCGAGACTTGTGCCCCTCTTTACGAGAAAGGGCTAAGTCTCCAGGAAATCGCAGACCAAACTGGTTTCACCGCCGATTGCGTTCGGTGGAATTTAAAAAAGGGCGGCGTTTCCCTACGCACTCACATCCCGATTCCTTTTAGCAAGTGGGACAAGTCCAAAGGAACAGTGAGCATCGGTGCTTACTATGGATTTGTTATTCTGCACGGAGAATTACTAAAACACCCTGATGAATTTAAAACGCTCTTATTGATCCATCGCCTCTGGAAGTCCAATCAGTCAATCCAGAGCATCGTGAACAATCTCAATTTCACCAAAACTCCGCCAAGACGAGGACGCTCGTGGAGTTGGAAGGCCATCAAAAATATCATTCGTAGATTCGAACAAAAACAATATCCACCGGAGGTCTTTTCGTGAGCTTTGAAAAACTCGCAGCTTTTGCTGCATCTGTCGTAATTGCCGCAGCTCTATCGGGCCACCCTAAACTCATGAGGCAAGTTCAAATAGCTCAAGCGAAAGTAATGTGGGAAGGCCGCGCGAGCAATTGGGGTTCACCAGATCTGCTCTATCGCGGACATGAGACTTCCTGGAAAAATCGCTAGCGAAGTGGCCAGTAGTCCTCCGTCCAAGGGCTCACTTCGATGAAAATGAATTTCTATTAAAACAATTTTTAAACAGAAGAGGATCAATTCAGATTTTCTTCACTAACAAAAGGAGAAGCAATGGAACAACAACAAATATCGTATGAGAAAGTGCCAGCTCGGGCGCCATCAAAACAAATGCAATGTGTTATAATGGTCCTCACCGCCGACGCTGAGTTGGCGCGGGTGTCGGCGAGTCACGTCGATTGCCACAATGAAACCATTCATTGGCAAGGCATTTTTAAAAGCTACCTTTCGCCGGGTCTCAAGGCCGCAGCATTGTTAGCGTATGCTTTATGGACCGATGAGATGAAGCCGAAATCCAATTTTTTTGACCTTGCGCTCGGCATGGAGAATGACCTTAAAGTCGCCTGCTTAACGGCACTTGGAATGCGGTGGGGAATCAATTTTAGCTCTGACATCGACGAGAAAAGAGGTTTGCAATGACGAAAAAAAAGATTTTGGCTTACGCTCGGGTCTCAACGAGTTTGCAAAATTCGGGACTTCAGGCCCAGTGCCACGCGATCTCTGAATATTGTCGTTTAAATCAGATCATGGATTATGAGTTGTTCACGGATGAGAATCAGAGCGGTGCTAAATCCTCTCGTCCAGCACTCGACCGAATGATGGCGTTGGTTAGAACTGGACAAATTGACAAGGTTATCGTTTACTCGCTGTCGAGATTGGGAAGATCAACCACGCATCTTCTAAAGGTCATGGACGAGCTGAATCTTCACGGAGTAAAGTTTGTTTCATTGAGTGAGCGACTCGAAACTGAAACTCCCGCCGGACGCATGATCTTCACCGTACTTGCCGCTGTTTCGACTCTCGAAAGAGAATTAAATTGTAGAGAGAGTTAAGTGTAGGTTGGCTTCGGCCCGCGCAAAAGGAAAGCTGATCGGGAGAAAGAAAATGCGAGATTCAGATTTGATCCGCAAGCTTCTTAAAGCGGGTATGACTTATAGAGCCATTTCTTTAGTAGCTAAATGTAGCCATGGCTCGGTCAGCGCGGAACGGGCCGCAGTCAAACGGGAAGAAGCGGCTCTGAAACTTAAGTTAGCAGAAGCTGAAGAGGCTGAAAAGAAAATTCAAGAGTCTGCGGTTCTCTTTCCTGAACTTTCCCAAGACCAAGCTGCTTAATCACAGTTGATTGTAAAAATAAAGAGTTTCTGCGGACCTCGAAGTCCGCTTTTTTTTTACCTTTGGGGTTCGGAAACCCCAGGAATTATTCAGCCAAGATCGGAAAATCAGGCCCTTCCCGAGCAAACAAATTTAACCTCCACCAGCTCACACAGGACAATCTACACAAAAATCGATCACGATCGAGGAATTTAATAGCTATTTGAAAACCCTATTTTTTTGACGATTAATTTGTCACGCAATGCATTATTCAGGATTTTGGTCTAGCAGCCGATAGAGCCCCAGACTCGTAAAGACAGTGAGAGGTAGGGATTCCAATGAAAACAATCGTGTTCCGCGACGCTGTACATGGAGACATTCAATTTCAAAATGAACTTTCTGAAGTAATCGGAACACTCGAATTTCAGCGTTTGAGACACATTCGCCAGAACGGCCTGTTATATTTGGTTTACCCAAACATGCAGCACTCCCGCTTTGAGCATTCGCTCGGCACATCCCACCTTGCTGGTAAATGGTTTGATGAATTGGAAATGAATACAGTGGGAGGAAGAAGAGAAAAGTTCTTCCCTTTAGATAAGGACAAGAGATTTACAGATGGCAGTCAGTTACAGTTGGTGAAAACAATGGATTGCTACAACCGCATTTTTGGCGACGAGAAGGCCACTTGGAGAATGATGGTGCAAATGGCCGCCTTAATTCACGACATCGGCCATGGGCCTCTGTCCCACTCGTTGGAAAAATTGAAAATTCTAAATCTTTCAGATGTTGAAGATCAGGTAGATAAAATCGATGTAATTAAAACTTTTCTAATCAATCGGCGAACTGAAGCAAGCGACGATTCAAAAAAGGCCCCTGTAGAGCACGAAGACTTCACGTTGGCATATATTTCCTTGCTTTGTCGTGCGTCATCAAAACTGGCCGAATTTTTCGTAACGGGTAACAATGGAATCATAGTCGGGGCGTTCGTCCATAAAAAATTTAGAAAATTCGTTGATGAAAAAAAATTGTTACCTGTCCAGCAAATTGAATGCATCAAACTGCTTGGACAATTGATAAGTGGATTATTTGATGTCGATAGAATGGATTATTTGAAGAGGGATTCCCTAATGGCGGGGGTGAAGTATGGGAATACTGAATCCGAGCGGCTCTTAAACAC
>CALCCV010000283.1 GCA_937900305.1 uncultured Pseudobdellovibrionaceae bacterium
AGCGTCGACCGCCGAATCACAAGCGAAGAGCCGCGGCTCGACGCTCGCTTGCCCGATGGGTCTCGTATTGCGGCCGTCATTCCGCCTTGTTCGCGAAAGGGCACAACTGTTTCGATTCGCAAATTCACCCAAAGCAAAATCAGCTTTGGTCAATACGTCAACGATCTCAAAGCCCTTTCTCAAGATGGCGCCATGTTTTTGAATATTTGCATGGTTCTCGGTAAAAACATCATCGTGAGTGGTGGAACGGGGTCTGGAAAAACCACTTTGCTTGGACTTTTGTGTTCACTGATTCCTCGAGGTCAACGCATCATCGTGATTGAAGACTCAAGTGAATTGAAAGTGGAGTACGAGCACGTCGTATTTTTTGAAACAAAAATGGCTGATTCCCTCGGCAAAGGTGAGGTCACCATTCGTGACCTCGTCAAATCCAGTTTACGACTTCGCCCCGATCGCATCATCGTCGGGGAGGTTCGTTCGGGCGAGGCACTTGAGTTGATCAATGCAATGAACACAGGTCACAAAGGTTGCATGGGTACTGTTCACGCCAACACACCCGACGACGCGATCATCCGTCTCGAAGCTTTGGCACAGGGTGGAGACGGAAAGATCAGTGAGAAGGCTTTGCGATCTCAGGTCTCATCTGCCATCGAAATGATTGTGCAAGTTTCGCGATTGTCAGATGGCAGCCGACGCGTCACGCACCTCAGTGAAGTGCGGGGCTTCAATCCCGATGGATCCTACGACGTGGTTCCGATTTTTCACATTCCTCGTCTTCAGCGTCGAGCCGATGGGACCCTTGAAGGGACCCTGGAGGCCACTGGCAACACACCGTCCTTCTACCAAGAGATTTTGGACAATAAATTGCCCTTTCCGATGGCGAAATTTCAAAAAGCTTCTGCTTAAAACAAAGGTCCCGGCGGTCACGCCCTGCCGGCTTCAATTGGATGCGCTGGGAATCGCTCCCAGTTTTGCAGCGCCGCTTGCTGCCTGCGACGCAGGCACCGATTTTTTGCTATCCACCCCCTTCGCCTTAAGCTAGATCTGTCATGTGCTCATTAGTTGCAAGATTACAAACGCAGTGCTTCGCCACCTTGAAAATCAAGGTAGAGACTTTGCCTTTCTTTACGAAGAGAGCGTGTGGCCTATTGAGCTTTTGGAAGACTCATCTCATTGGATTCCAGCACCGGATATGGAATCGTTCATTCAAAAAATTTGTCATGAGCTCCAGCTGTCTCCGGAAGTTTTTTTGCATCAGGTGGGAATGGCGACGCCGCAACTTTTTGCCTGGGGTGTTTTAGATAGCGTTCTTCGCATGTTGCCTTCGCCAAAGAGCATTTTTAAAAATCCCGGTCGCTTTTTAAGTTATTTCATTTCGCCAGAACCTCCCATTGAAAATTTGCGGGTCACCGACACCGAAGTGCATTTCGACATTCCACTGTTGGCCGAGCAGTACCCACTGGTGACGACCTATTTGAAAAGTGCTTTTTCCGCGCTGCCACTCTATTCGGGGGAGTCGGCGGGGCACGCGGAGTGGACTGGGATTCATTTCTCGATCAAGTTTAGCCAAAGTCAGCCCGCCATCAGTCTTGAGGCCACGCAAAAACAACTGAGCCCCGAGATGCTCGAAGACCTCGTTGAGAAACTGCAAAAGCAACAGCTTGAGCTCGAAGAAAAAAATCGTGAGCTGCAAAATCAAAACTTGAAACTCGCAGAGCTCTACAAAGAAATGCAGGAGTCTGCGACGGAATCAAAGAGTGTCGGGGTGGCAGATGGGCAACCCGTGCCATTGATTGCCGCACAAATTTCGACGGTCGAGCAAGAGGTCTCCATGGGCACGCCGGCTTGGTTGCTCACCCAAAATTTAGCGAAGCTTCACGACTACATGATTCGTGCGCAACAGTTGATCACCGTCTTGCTGCTCGAAGATCGGAATCCCAAAGCCATCGCCCGGGTTTTGCAGAAAATTGATTGGGAGCACGTGAAGACGCAATATCCACAGATGATTGCCGATTCGGTGAAATTGCTCCGCAAACTTTCACACCAAGACAGTCCATTCGGGCCGTCGCAGGTGTTTGCGCCTGTTCCAACGAAGGCCGAGTCCCCAAACGAAATAAAAAATGACACAAAATTCGAGATGAAGCCCGAAATCAAAGCTGATCAAAGTTTTTCTATTGATCGTTTTGAGGGCCACCTTTCCCCACAGGAGGAATCACATCATGTCTGACATCATCGCCCTGAAAGCTCGTGAAATTTTGGATTCTCGTGGCAACCCAACGATCGAGGTTGAAGTCGTCACGACCGGCGGAGCCATCGGCCGTGCAGCAGTTCCGTCGGGCGCCTCAACGGGGGCCCATGAGGCGTGCGAGTTGCGAGACAAGGATGCCAAGCGGTATGCGGGCAAAGGAATTTTGAAGGCCATTCACAATGTCGAACAAATCATTCGACCGGAACTTCTTGGCTGGGATGTCTTGGACCAAGTCGGTTTGGATCGATTCTTGATTGAACTCGATGCGACTGAGAATAAATCAAAGCTCGGAGCCAATGCGATCCTTGCAGTTTCTTTGGCTGCCGCGAAAGCTGCGGCGGAAGAGAGCGGTTTGCCACTCTACCGTTACGTTGGTGGATCACAGGCCTATCGACTGCCGGTGCCGCTGATGAATGTATTGAATGGCGGAGCCCACGCCAACAACGGTCTGGCGGTTCAAGAGTTCATGATTGTTCCCGTTGTGCAAAAATCATTTCGTGAGTCTCTTCGTGCGGGCGCCGAAATTTTTCAGGCCCTCAAAAAAATTCTCAGCGATCGTGGTTTGTCTACGGCAGTTGGGGATGAGGGCGGCTTTGCTCCCAAACTGGGGGGTAACGAAGAGGCGTTGAAGCTCGTCTCTGAAGCCGTGCAAAAAGCGGGTTATGAATTGGGTCAGAACGTTTTTTTAGCTCTCGATGTGGCAGCCACTGAGTTTTTTGAAAATGGTCGTTACAATTGGGAAGGCAAATCTCTTGAGCCTGGACAGCTATTAGATATTTATGCAGGCTGGTGTGATCGTTATCCCATTGTCAGTATCGAGGATGGGTTCGCAGAAGATGACTGGGCCACTTGGCAACAAGTGACTTCACGGCTGGGCAAAGAAGTTCAGTTGGTCGGTGACGATCTTTTTGTAACTAATCCCAAACGTCTGCGACAAGGGATCGATAAGGGTGCGGCCAATGCGATTTTGGTAAAGGTGAATCAGATCGGCACGCTGACGGAAACGGCAGATGCGGTTCAGCTGGCCACTCAAAATGGCTATGCCTCAGTGATGTCTCATCGAAGTGGTGAAACCGAAGACACGACCATTGCTGATTTGGCCGTGGCTCTTCGTTGTTCGCAAATCAAAACGGGCAGTCTGTGCCGAAGTGAGCGGACCGCCAAATACAATCAACTGCTGCGCATTGAAGAAGAGCTAGGCCCAAGTGGAGAATACTGGGACAAGCTGGCCTTTCGGCGTTTGCGTTGATTTCCAGCCTTTGCAAGCTTTGCGGCGAGTTGTAAAATCTCATCATGAAAAGAGTTCTGAACCTCCTGAACCGACCAAAGACGGTGCTGTTGTACTGCCTTTTATTTCTGGCGTTCCATTTATTTAGCAGTGAGAGCTGGTTTAAAATTTGGGCCCAATACCGAGACATTGAACGCATGGAGCGAAGTATCAGCGAGGCCGAGTTGCGCATTCTGGACCTAGACCAAAAGCTCAAACAGAGCAAAGACCTCCATTTTATCGAGATGCAAGCCAAAGAACGCTTAGGTTTGGTCCGAGGTGACGAGTACGTTTTTTTATTTCCAGAAGAAAACAATTGATTGATGGGCTGAGTGGATCTAGTGTAATTGCTCTAAAGCTTTTTCAGAAGAAGTTTGTAGAAACTATGAAATATGACATTTTTTAGGTATACACTGAAGATGAGAAATTCCTGGGGGCACGGATGGAATGGACAAAGGATTCAATCAGAGATTTGCGGTTACGAATGGGTTGGAGTCAGGCGGATTTTGCACGTCGCTTAAACTGCGAAGCCAAAACCGTCGACCAGTGGGAGCGGGGTTTGCAAAATCCTATCTCTTTCGTTCTTTCAGAGCTCGAGTTGCTCGCCCGCGATGCCGAAATCAATTCCACAGAAATCATTTGCCAATCGATTGCCGAGGGTTTGTTAACGACACAAGCCATCGATCAAATCGAATTTTCTGAAGTGCAAAAAGAATTCGAAAAATAGGCAAAGACCACTGTTCGAAAAGCTTCTTCGATTGCTTCTATTCTCAAAATAGAGTTCCATCTGAGCCATGAAAAAGAAGCTCTATTTGATCGATGTGAGTACTATCTTCTTTCGCGCCTTCTATGCCATCCGTGAGTTGACGTCGCCGCAAGGAATGCCCGTCAACGCGATATATGGATTTCTTTCGATGATGGCGAAATTGATTAAAGAAAAGCAACCCCACTATATGGCCTTTTGTTACGATCGACGAGAGCCGACGTTTCGATCTGACATCGACCCGAACTACAAGGCTCATCGTTCTGAAATGCCCAGTGAGCTGGTTCAACAACTGCCTTACATTCGCAAGATTGCGCCCATGCTTGGCATCGCCGAAATTGAAGCAAATCGCTTTGAAGCGGATGATTGCATTGGCACGTTGGCAAACTGGGGTTCTCGAAACGGATTTGATGTGGTGATTGTCAGTGGCGACAAAGATTTTGCGCAGCTCATTTCTCCCTCTGTGGTCATGTATGACACCATGAAGGAAGTGGTTTATGGTGAGCTCGAAGTTTTTGAGAAATGGGGAGTGCGTCCTGACCAGTTCATCGACTATCTTTCTTTAATTGGCGATGCCTCTGACAATGTGCCGGGAATCGCCGGAGTCGGGCCAAAAACAGCTGAAAAATTATTAAAGGAACATGGCACCCTCGAAAAGATTTTTGAGAATGTGGAAAGCATTTCGGCAAAGGCTTTAAAGGCCAAGCTTGAAAACGGCCATGAAGCGGCCTATCGCTCGCGGCAATTGGTCACTATTTCGCAAGATGTGCCTCTCGAAATAAGTGAGGAAATTCTGCGTTTGAAACCCATGAAGCGTGAAGAATTACTGGCCATGATGAGTGAGCTCAATTTCAAACTTCTGCAAAAGCAATTCATGGGAATAGGTATGGGGCCTGGCTCTGACGCCGGTGTTGTGGCCGAGTCGATTCCGTTGGTCACTGCCGCAGCGGTGCCAGCATCCGAGATCATCGACCAGACTCCGCGAGTCACGGTTGCTCCAGTGGATGAAATCGAAGTTCGAAAAGTGAGCTTTCGGGAAACGTTAAATTTGGTTCCACCGTCCTCGCAGGTTTGGTTTTGGGAAGAGCGGGGATCTCTTTTCATCAGTCACAATGACCAAATTTATGAAACGCCGACGTCTGAATTGAATGTCGAGGATTTTGCCAAAGCTCAATGGCGACTCAGCGGTTTTGATTTAAAAAACCTGGCGCACACTTTAAATTTTAAATCGTTGAATGTTGATCGAGATCTCATGTTGATGGCGTATGTCGATCACGCCGAAGCCATCCGGAGTCTCGAGCAAATTGCGGCAAAATATCTTCAACTGACACCTCAGGAGTTCATTTCACCGGGCAGGAAGCTGAATTTTTTTAGGCAACTCGATGAACACTTGCTGGGGAGGTTGCGAGAATTTTCTGTCACGAAAGTCTACGATGACATCGAGCGCCCGCTGGTGGGCATCCTTTATGATATGGAACGCAAGGGCGTTTTGCTGGATACGGAGATGCTGAAGGGGCAAAGTCTGTCGCTGCAAAATGATTTGCGAGAGATCGAACAAGAGATTTATCATTTGGCGGGTGACTTGACTTTCAATATTCTCAGCCCAAAACAACTTGGCCAGATCTTATTTGAAAAGCTGAAGTTGCCGACTCAACGAAAAACCAAAACTGGATTTTCAACAGATAATGATGCGCTAGAG
>CALCCV010000284.1 GCA_937900305.1 uncultured Pseudobdellovibrionaceae bacterium
AAATTTTTAATAAGTAAAATCAGATACTTAAAGATCTCACTTATAACTATAAGTGAGATCTGAAATTCAAAATGTCCATATCGCCCGGAGCGCTGACAAAAAAATCAATAAAATCATATACTTATGAATTTGCATCCACTCCAATGTTTGTAATTGCATTACGCAACGCTAATAATTGTATTGCACAACATATAATTAGTATTTCACAATCAAATTATCGCCCAATCTTCCTAGGTCCTGTGGGGTGGGTGATTTTACATTTTAAAAAGTCATTTTTTATTTCTTCCATGATGGGAGGGTTTTGTTTCATGGATCCAGTTTTAGAAACTCACAATTTGGACTCTTCAAAGGCTCCGTTGACCTCACCTCCTTCGGCGGAGTCGGGTAGAGGCCGTCGGTCGAGTCTCCGAACTCGGTATGAGACCGAGGCCAAAGATATTTTGTCTCGCACGGGCGGTATCGAGTCAGTTCGCCAGCGTTTGGGACTCTCACAGAGGGCCATGGCTCAAGCCCTGTTAGTTGATCCTTCGGCTTGGACCCGTTGGGTGAAGGGCATCACTCCGACCCCGCCCTACGTCGCGCGGATGTTAGAGCTTTTTTTATTGTCGCTCGAGCGACATCCCGAATTGAATGTAGAAAGCTTGCTGCACAATCGGCAGATCCAGGCGCAAACGTTGAGACAGATTTTGCAAACCCAGGACAAGCTGCGAGGTCTTGAGCAGCAGCAAAAAGATCTTTTGCAGGCGAACTCCGTCACCGTGGCGGGCTCCGAAGATTTGCAGCACTTGATAGAAGAGATTCGAAAACAAAATCAGGAGCGCAGTCGTCGACTTGCAATAGTTTTGGGCATTTTGGCTACGGTTAATATCTTGACCATTATATTTTTTGCGTTGCTTTAGATTTCCCCTCATCATGGGTTGTGTTTAGAGGAGAGCAATTGCGGAATTGGTGGAGGCATCCTAGCGCGGCCTGGGCATTTCTATTTTTAAATGGAATTGCGTTCGACGTTTTTGCCAGTGTGTCACAGCGAAATTTTGTGGATCCAGTCTCGGGAGACTCGGTTGCGCCACGAATTCTTCAACAGATCGAGGCATCCACGGATTCGTTGAAAGAGGACGTGACGGCGGAATGGAAAGCGCTGACGGGAATGCCATTTGCGTTTTACACGCCGGAAACAAGTCTGGGTGCGGGTTACCTCACGTTTTATAAGTTTGACCCAAAAGAAAAAAATCGAATCAGCACTTTGTTAACGACCCTGTCGTACACCGTGAAAAATCAGTCTCTGTTAACGATCACTCCCAAACTCTATTATGATGATGGGAAGCGAGAGCTGCACTCGAACATTGCCTTTTCAAACTACCCTACGAAGTTTTATGGACTTTCGAATGCGCCAGCCTCCGAGCCCGAAGAGTTTAAAGAGAAATATCTGCAGGCCTTTTTGCAGGCGGGCGTTGAGTTTTCAGATCACTTGTATTTGCGTTCAGCTATTCATAGGGAATTTCGAGAAATCAGTGAAGCTGATTCTGATCCCTTGCTCCAGCAGTTTATTGCGATTCAGGGCAAGAGTGTTTCGATGAATGCTTTCCACGTCAGTCTGGAGTTTGATGACCGCGACTTTCCGCCGGCGCCGTTTTCGGGAAAGTGGATTCGTCTTTTGTATTACGTTGGCTTTCCAGATCGAACCGAGAGATTTTATCGGCCTGAAGTGGATTTGCGGTTCTATCGAAAACTTTCTGATCAGTGGGTGGGTGCAGTCCAAGCGACGGCGTCAGACATTCGAAGTTCCAGTTGGGTGCCTTTTCAATTTCTCAATAGTTTGGGTGGAGGAAATCGCCTTCGCGGAATTTATACGACAGAACTTCGCAACAATTCTTTGGCGTTGGTGCAGAGTGAACTTCGCTATATTCTGTATCCGCGTTGGGAGATCAATGGATTTTTAGGAGTGGGTCGGATGGCGACCGACCTGGAAACCCTTCAGTCTGACCGCGATCATTGGGTGACTGGTTTGGGTTTGCACTTTCTGTTTGATCCGCAGTCACGCACGAAGATGCGCATAGAGTTGGGCTTTTCAGACTCTTCACCCAAACTTTACTTTTTAGTCGGCGAAGCCTTTTAGGGAAAAGGCTTTGTTTTCTTTTCATTTCGATTGGTTCAGAACAGCTTGCCGGCCTATCATTTTGTTGCCATCTGAAATGAAAATTCGGGACCGATTTTCGCTCAAAGAAGAGACGCCAAATGCCTGAGAGTAGATCATTTCAGAGAGATCGACCAGATAGGTTTGTTGGGGATTTTTTTGACCTTGAACTTCATACACCGGCACAAAAACGCCAGATCCATTTGTCAGATCTTTCGCGAGTTGAAGTTGCAAAGTTTCGGCTCCGTCGTCGAGGTCAATGTCCAATTTATAGCCAGCCGAATTTTTTGTCACTTCCACAGTGACGGGAACTTTTTCGCGCAGAAATTCGCCTTTGAATTGAGCCGCGTGGTCTCCGAGTGCCAGTCGAGCAGACATAAATAGGCCCAAAGTTTTGGTGTCGACGACCGGAGTGATGCTTCGACCTTGCGCGAGTTTTTCGATCTGCCGAGTGCTGCGCATGTCTGGCGGGAACACGAAAGGTTGACGAGTGCCGTTGTCGACAACGTAACCGAAGATGGATTGGCCTTTGTCGGTTAAGAAAGAATAGCTAGCACGGGCCGCTGATTCGTTCCCCTCAGCGCCAATTGAACCAGTAGGCCCACCAGGGTCCCCACCAAATGGTTTGCTGCCGCCCCCGGGATCGCCGCCGAAGGGTTTGCCGGCCGAATTTTCAATGACGGTATTGGGAGCTCCGCCTTCGACGTATCTGACTAGCGTTCCATCGTCACTCAATTGCCATCGGGACTTTTCTTTGCTGGGTGAGGCCGTAGCTTTGTATTGCGTTGGATTGGCGAGGAGATATTGAATGTATTCACTCGAAGTGAGGACCGATCGTCGCATGAAAAGATGAAATTGAGTCACTAGCCCGAGGAGCACATGCGAGTCTGTTTTGACGGAACCCAACACCGGCCCGCCGCTGTAACCAAAGGGCAGAGAAGCACGGAACTGGATGAACTGACCACTCAGATCTTTCTCAAAATCATCGATCATCCGTTCATGTTCAATGTCGAAAGACCGGTCGTAGAGGTCGTCTTGAGCTAGGCAGGCCCATGGGATTTGGGGGGCCCAAATTTCGGTGAATCCGAGATCCTTGGCGCGTTGAAAGTTCGCGAAGGATAAAATGGAAAGAGTTTCCAGACCGCTGGCCATCGCTTTGCCCAACTCATCGAAGGAATTGATTCCAGAGGGGTGAAGTTGCCAAGACGAGTGTTTGGTTTTTAGAGCGAGGCGGCCGCCTTCGATCTCATAGTAGGTGTCTGGAATTTCGGGGTAAGGCCATTCTAAAATCGCGAGGTCTGCTTTGACATCTCTCTGTAGGACTTTGGTGAGGCCCAATGTCTTTTCGTCGCTACCTGAAAATTTGCCAGGCTGCTCGGCTTCCATTTCGAAAAGCAAAGTATTGACGTTCGCGTGTAAGGCGCGGACGTTGGCGCCGCCGACCAAGTGAGAGGCTGTCGCAACGACGAATGAAGATTTACCTGCCGATTTAATTTTGATTATAATGCCTGTGCCGGCATAAAATGTATTTTTTTTATTTTCGCCGAATTCATTTCGCAACTTTTCAGCTAATTTTTTTCCGACTGGATATTCTGAGGTGACTTTGACAACTCCTGCGTGTTTTTCAACGGAGTTCGCTTGTTGGCCGCCACCGAAATTGGTGTTGCAGATTTCTGTTTGCGCGAAAGTGGCTGTCGAAATGAAAGTCGCCATCGTTGCTGCCAAAAAAATTGCGATGCTCTGACTTGCACTTTTCATGCAATGTCTTCCTTTGATATGAGATCGG
>CALCCV010000285.1 GCA_937900305.1 uncultured Pseudobdellovibrionaceae bacterium
CGGTACGGCCGTGAACAAAGACGTGCTGTTTCCACCAGAGTATCCGTACACCTCGGGCATGACAAAAAATCTACACGACAACTTTCAAGATCTTTATGAAGAATCGACCACCGTCGTAAATTATAAAGAAAATTCGCGCATGATCGACATCGGATCCAACGACGGCACGCTGTTGAGCAAATTCAAAGGCGGCGGATTGAATGTTCAGGGAATTGAGCCCACTGGCGTGTTTAAATTGGCCATCGAGAAAGGCATTCCGACGGAGAATGATTTTTTCACTCCAGAAGTGGCTGAACGTGTGCAAAAGAAGTTTGGTTCGGCGCGATTCGTGACGGCCACCAACGTTTTTGCTCACATCGACGATGTTCACAGTATCGTGAAAGGCATCATCACTCTTTTGGATGACAAAGGTGTTTTCTGTT
This sequence comes from uncultured Pseudobdellovibrionaceae bacterium, assembly GCA_937900305.1. Classification (GTDB taxonomy): domain Bacteria; phylum Bdellovibrionota; class Bdellovibrionia; order Bdellovibrionales; family Bdellovibrionaceae; genus CALCCV01. Next base: position 423 of record CALCCV010000285.1, read on the forward strand.
CCGAAAATCATTATCTGGGTTCACTGGTTGAAACACTTCAGTACGACACCGTTTACCACGAACACCTACGGTATTACTCGGTGACTAGCTTGCAACACTTGCTGAGCGCTCATGGTCTCGAAATTTTTCACGTTAAAAAAATCCCGACTCATGGTGGTTCCGTGCGGGTGTATTCGGCTCGCAAAGGTCAATATCCTGTGCGCGACTCGGTCAAAGAATTGATGGCACAAGAAGAGCGCACCTGCACCTCTGAAAAAGCACTTAAGGAATTTGCTCACCGAGTGTTCCTTTCTAAACTGGAGATCAACGCAGCACTGTACGACATCAAACGCAAAGGTCAGCGGATCTATGGAATTGGTGCCCCTTCACGAAGTTCGACGCTGATCAATTATGTGGGATTGGATGCGAACGGAATTGATATGGTCTGTGAAATGAAGGGCTCGCTAAAGCTCGACAAATACATGCCTGGAACTTTGATTCCGGTTCGCGAAGAATCTTGCTTGTATCAAGATCAACCTGATTATGCTTTGATGCTTTCGTGGCACATCGCCGACGAACTCATCCCAAAAATTCGGGCCAAGGGATTCAAGGGAAAATTTATCGTTCCCCTTCCTCACGTGCGGATTGTTGAATGAAGCAGGCTCTAGATCTGGACATTGTAATTCCGGTTTTTAACGAGAGTGACAATATCATTCCGGTTCTGGAGTCTTTTCGAAAGCACCTCAAAAGTGAGTACCGCGTTTTGGTGTGTTACGATTTTGAAGGCGACAACACTTTGCCTGCCGTTAAAAATTGGACTCACTTCGATCCCGCCAAGCACCTTTTTATTCGCAATCAGCAACGAGGCCCGCACGCCGCGGTCCTCGCCGGCTTCAAGGCCAGTGAGGCACCTGCGGTTTTAGTTTATCCTGCGGACGATGACTACAATGCACCACAAATCGATTTGATGGTGCAAACTGCGCGCAGCGGATTTGATATCGTTTGCGCCAGTCGTTTTGCACCGGGTGGCAGTATGCGAGAGTGCCCGTGGCTGAAGTCTTTTTTGGTGCGAGCCGCCGGCTGGAGTTTGTATCACCTTGGTCGCCTTCCCACCCGCGACGCGAGCAATGGACTTCGACTTTTTTCTCAAAAATTACTTCGTGAAACAAATTTTGAGTCCACGGAAGGATTCACTTACAGCATCGAACTTTTGGTCAAAGCCCATCGCCAGGCCCGACCTATCACGGAAATTCCGGTGCAGTGGTTCCAACGGAAACAGGGTGAAAGTCGCTTCAAAGTTCTGAAGTGGCTCCCCGCTTATTTGCGCTGGTACTTTTATGCCTTCGGCACAACCTATTTGCGTCACCGAAAGATCGATCTCAATTCCTGATTTTCGAAAAAGCCGGATTCAATTCAGACGCGGTTGTAATCATCGCTGTAGCGAGTGATGTCGTCTTCTCCGAAGTACTCTCCGCTTTGAACTTCAATGAACTCTAACGGCTCGTTGGAGTTGTTATGAATTCGGTGTTTTGCTCCGCACGGGATAAAGACATGCACTCCGTATTTCACCTCGATGACCTTGTCGTCGAGAATCACTCTCCCCTGCCCCTTAACGATCGTCCAATTTTCCGAGCGCTTTTTGTGGGATTGATAACTGAGCTGCTGACCAGGATCCACCTGGATCCATTTAGATTTGAAGTAAGGCGTGTCGAGCAAAATGCGAAATTGGCCCCACGGGCGAATTTCGAAATCATGGGTCGTCACTTTTTTAGATTTTTTTGCCTTTAAAATATCTAAGGCATTTTTAACTTTTTCGGTTTCACCGCGGCGGGCGACCAGCAAAGCATCAGGAGTGTCGACGATGACACAATCTTCAAGGCCAATGCCCACGTAAGTTTTCCGAGGCTCTCCAAAAACTTGCACGCCTTTGGAATCCACCAGCACCACTTCTTGCGGTGACACCTGAGGTGAAAGTTTGCCCTCGGCCGCCACATCGGCCATCGAATCCCAAGAGCCCAGGTCATTCCACCCGCCGGCGAAGGGAACACACACGTGGCTTGGCAAATGCTCCATGATGGCAAAATCAATGCTCGTGTTGGGGAGCTTTGAGTAAATCTCTTGCAAATTGGAATGATTCACAGCGAGCGGCGCAAAAGCCTCCCACATCGCGGGCTGATGTTTTTTAAAGAGATCGATCAGGTGTCGAACTTTTACGATAAAAATACCTGCATTCCACAGATACCTTTTGGACGCCAAAAATTCCTTGGCTTTTGTTTCATTGGGTTTTTCGGTGAATCCTTCAGCGACTTGCCCCGAGGCATTGGCGAGAAGATCGCTAGCGCCCGAGATCTTGATGTACCCATAGCCGGTGGCGGGAAATTTCGGTTGAATGCCGATCGTCACCATTTCATTCTTTTCGGCGTAACGAGAGGCCTCGCGAACCACCTTCAAGAAACTATCCTGGTCTGGCAAAAAGTGATCCGCCGGAAAAATGCCTATGATTTCCTCTTGTTGATTCTGCAACTCCAACGCCCGACAAAGAAAAGCAATGGCGGGCGCGGTGTTGTGACTGTGCGGTTCATACAACACCTGAGATTTCGAACCTCCCAAATCACGAACCGCTTTCTCCGTCAAAACTTGCAAAGCCGCCACAGTTAAAACACACGGCGTACCTAAAGGCAAAACTCGCTTATAGGTTTGAGCGAACAACGTCTCGTCGAAGAGCTCACAAAACTGCTTGGGATGTGACGCTCGTGAGGCTGGCCAGAGGCGTGTGCCGCTTCCGCCAGAAATAATGACGGGAATCATAGGTTCCTTTCTCTGCGGCTCAAAGCCTATCACAATTCAAGACAGCAACAAATGGAGGTGAAATTCGACGCGGGTGGAGAAGAGCCAATAAAAACTTCAGCCTTTAGTGAACTCCGACGTCGGAGTCGAAACCGTCGTTGGTGGCATTAGCCAATCAAATAGGCCATAGGCAAATTTCGGAGGCCATAGGAGGCCCTTGATGTTTGATTGCTTTCAAATCCCAGCTCCATTAGTGATAGGGAATGTCTGTTTCTGAACCTTTTATTTTGGACAAAAAATCTCGCGCAGTTTGTTGGATTGCTTTGCTGATCGGCGCAGGTCTATTTATCTATTCACTTCAGACGATGATGAATGGCCCTCACCAAATGAGGCAGGCGGC
>CALCCV010000286.1 GCA_937900305.1 uncultured Pseudobdellovibrionaceae bacterium
CGCGCCCTTTTTACCGAGTTCCAGTTTTTTTGACTCAGAAAATCCCATATGAGCGGGCCACGGTGAAAACACCAAGTCCATATGAAGTGGCGATGCGGGCGAGCGCTTGGGACGGGCGGTGGCTTTCGCAACGGATTTTTTGGCCATGATCATGCTCCTTTACTTTCTCAGCTCTTTGTTTAGAATGGAGAAGTGAATTTGAAAGTGTGTCTTTGGAATGTTGAGAACTTATTTATCCTATCAGACACGGGTCTTACTGCGGATCATTTAAAGCTAGACGAAACTCAGTGGCAAAAGCTATCTGTTTCGCTTCACCCCAACAAATCACTGAAAAAAACTTTTGCCATTGCAAATATTTTGAAAGAGCTCGACGCGGATCTAGTGATGTTGTGCGAAGTGGGTGGCCAGGAGTCTTTGAAGAATTTCAACGAGCATTTTTTGAGAGATCAAAATTATGCCACCGCTTTGATCGAAGGCAATTCGGATCGTCACATTGACGTCGGCTTCCTGATTAAAAAATCATTGCCCTGTTACTTTGACCTGTCAACGAACAAGAACCGTCTGATTCAATTTTTGTACTCCCATGAGCGGCACTTGGGTATGGAGTTTAGTCGAAAATTTTCTCGAGATGTCGCCGAACTCAAGCTCTTCACCAAGGATCGTGAGAATCCCTTTTTGCTGGTTTTACTCACGCATCTCAAATCTCATTTGGATCCCGAGGGCATCGATTTCAGCGGTCGCGAGCGGCGCGAAGCCGAGCTGAAAGCCTTAGTCGACATTCACCTGGAACTGCTTAAAAAGTTTCCGAAAACTCCCCAGATGGTCTGTGGTGACTTCAATGGCTTTGCTGGCCGTCCCAATACGGACAAAGAATTTTTAGACTTGCACCTTCGCACGCAACTCGTGGACGTCCTCGACATCGCTCAAGTGCCTTTAGATAAACGATTTTCTCACCTCCAGTTTCGAACAAATCAAAAGACCGACGGCAAGCAGATTGATTTTTCATTTTTGACGCCAGATCTCTCACCACTCCTCAAAGCGAACAGTGGCAAAATGTACCGATTTCGCGACGAGTACGGCTTTGAGCAGGATTTACCTCAGACGCTGGACGCTAAATTTTTGCTGCCCTCCGACCACTATCCGCTGATTTTTGAGCTTGAAAAAATCCAAGTTTGGTAAGAAAACGATTCAATGTCCGTACAAAAATCCATAGTTCCAGAGTTTGAAATCACCACCACCACGGTCTACGTGGACTCCGAATCCAATCCGGAACAGAATTATTATTTCTTTGCCTATAAGATGACCATTCGAAATCAGGGTGACACCTCGGCTCAACTGATGAGCCGGCACTGGTTCATTACGGATCAGTACGGCCACGTCGAAGAGGTCAAAGGGCCAGGAGTTGTTGGCCTGCAGCCACGCATCCTGCCGGGTCAATTGTTTGAATACGAAAGTGCCTGCCCGCTAGCTTCTCCCTCTGGATCGATGAAAGGCAGCTACTTTTTTGTCGGTGAAGATGGTCAAAATTTTCAAATCGACATTCCTGAGTTTCATTTGATTGCGCCTTTGGCTCTCCACTAGGTCTTGACTAGTCGGTTTCCCGATTCAGTTTTTACTAGACTCGTCGGCGACTGCCAGAATTCTCTGCAGGTTGGTGTCCGTTTTTTCATCTTCCTTTCATTTGCAACGTCGAACTTCGCAATCTGAAAAGCTCCGGTTAAATCTTCACATTCTCAAGATGGTGAAGGAGGACGCTTGTTTCAGTGGACCGCGAAAATGGGGCGTATTGGATTTTTTTTAACTATTTTTGCTTTCATTGGCGGACTTTCCCCCAGTACCTGGAGCGCCACTCCCAGTTCGCAGCGACTGCCTAAAAATCACTTGGTCGAAAATCATTTTTTGACGTTCCAATCCGAGTTGGAGCCTTTTTCTTCGCCAATCGCCCGCGATCTCACGATCAACGACGAGTTTATTTCACCCATAGATCAAATTCTGAGCGAATCATTTTGGATCTCGCTTCCCGATCAAACTCAAATCTTGCAAACCTCGGCGCCCACGGGCGAAAAGAGATGGCAATTTCCCGTCGGAACGCAGGTCGCTCACGAGATCAAATTCAAAGATGCCCATCAGACTCTCTTTGAGTTGCGAATCCTCGAAAAACTGCCGGGCGAGGTTTGGGGATTTGGCGCCTACATTTTGAATCCCAATGGCGACGATGATTTGATCCTCCAAACGGAAGCCATGGAGCAACGGCGCGAACTCAAGCTCGGCAGTCCAGAGGGTCGCGAATGGTTGGTCAAAATTGCTCCGCTTCGGCAACGCACCTGTGCGGGCTGTCACCAGGCAACGACCTCGAATCCAGCGCCCGAGGGAGAGGCCGACAAAGTGGGTCCCTGTGGATTCACGGCGGCCAATCCCTTTGTCACCGGTGAATGGGTTCAAAAATTTCGAGCGGCCAAAGGCTACTCACCAATTTTAGAGCGCTAATCTAAAAATTTATCCATAATTTTTTGATAAGTGCCGTCAGCCTTGGTAGAGGCCAAGGCTTCGTTGAACGAATCAACGACACCCTTGTTGATCAGCTTCTTGCTAAACATATAATGCAATTCATCCTTACCAATATCCAAGGGAAAGATTTCAAACTGTCCCTTCGAGCGGTCCCGCTTGACCAGCGCGCGAAAGGTGATTTCATTCACCAAGATGCCATTGACTCGATCTGCCAATAGTTTTTTGATGTTCTGATCCTCGTCGTTAGCCTCTTCGACAAGTCCTTTAAATTTAGGAAGGTTGGCCGCTTTCGAAAAAACGTCCCCATATTCATAGTTTCGAGTCACGCCAAGTTTAAATTTTTTCAAGGTCACCAGATCTTTCAATTTCGTCACCTTGAAAGTCTTCGAGGCCTCTTTGCGTAATACCAAAACATTTCTCACGGTCACGTAAGGATGAGAGAACAGGGCAAAGACTTTTCGTTCTTCGGTCACGGATGCGCTGGTCATCACGTGCAAATTTCCTTCCTCAAGATCTTTTAGCTGGCGCGACCAAGGGACGGGCACAATCTTCAGATTGCACTTCATTCGCTTAAAAATTTCGCTCGCCAGGTCAATATCCAATCCGGTGTAGGTGTCCTCAGCTGTTTTAATATGAAATGGCTCATAAGACTCATATCCCAAAGTGACCTCAGATGGACAGGATACGGCGAGTGAAACACGCCCCACGAGCAACAATGAAAGGCAAAACAAAGCGAAAATGGCATTCAATTTCAACATAGATACCCCAGTGTTTCAAATCTAGGTGATCAAAGCCAGGACCCTTGACTTCCTCTAAGTTTAGAACTATTCTAAACTTAGAATGAATCTAAAAAGCTCAAAACCCTCTTCAAAATCTTTAAAACGTGCGAGCCAGCTCCACTCGCCACAGTTACAAGCTGCGAAATGCTTGAGTCCTGTACAGATTGAAGATCTGCTTCGAGACAAACAGATTCAACCGACGTTGCAACGCGTGGCCCTCGCCCGTTACATTCTTTGCGAAGCCGATCACCCCACCGCTGAAGATGTGCACGCCTGGGCGGCTGTCCACATCGGGAAAATCAGCCTCGCTACCACTTACAACACGCTCAATACGCTGGTTGCGGCTGGTCTGTTAAAGATGTTTCGTTTTCCGCATTCGGACAAGGTGTTCTATGACTGCAACACGCACCATCATTTTCACTTTTATGACGAAAATACCGGGGCCATCTACGACTTAGCCCCTGAGACTTTCGACATCGCCATGAATTTGCCCAAAACATTTTCGGTTGCGAGCATGGATCTGGTGGTGCGAGGATCAATTCTTAAAAATTCAAATCGGACTGAAGATAAACCCACTAAAAGAAGGAGATAACTTATGTTGGGGATTGGCGAAAAGTTTCCAGAATTTAAAATGCAAGCCTGTTTGTCGCGCGAAAAGGGCAAAGAGTTTGGTGAGATTTCAAATAAAGACATGAAGGGTGCCTGGTCTGTATTTTTCTTTTGGCCATTGGACTTCACGTTCGTTTGCCCAACTGAAATCGCAGAGTTTAACAAAGAGTACAAAAGCTTTCAGGCCCGCGAAACCAAATTGTTTGGAGTGAGCGCTGACAGTCACTTCGTTCACTTGGCTTGGCGAAACAACCATGACGATTTGAAAAACCTAAACTTTCCAATGCTCGCTGACTATAAAAAAGAGTTGGCCGCGACTTTGGGTGTTTTGCACAAACAAGATCAAGTTCCACTGCGCGCGACTTATATTGTTGATCCCGATGGCATCGTGCGCTGGGTGTCTGTCAATGATCTGAGCGTTGGTCGCAACGTGAAAGAAGTTCTGCGAACTTTGGATGCTTTGCAAACGGACGAACTTTGCCCCTGCAACTGGGAAAAAGGTCAAGCCACACTCTAAGGTGACGGCTTTCACTCAAACTGAGCTCAGCACAGCTCAGTTTGAGTTCAGTTGGAGACTTGCAACTGCGACGAGCCTCCACTTGAACTCAAACTTTCTGCTGCAATTTATCAAAGGAGTGACTGTGTTTGATACCCAAGTTGATAACTACTTAGAATCCACATATCCGGGGATGGAGACCAGCGTTTACCGAGATCTTTCTCTGAACTTCAAAAAACTCACCGGCGATGGTTTGATGACTCCCCAGGAGCGGTGGATGACAACCTTAGCCGTGGCGACAGCCCTTCAGGACCGCGAACTCAGTCTGCTCGCCGTTGGTTGCCTGAAGGCTTTAGATGTTCCGCAAGATCAAATTCACGAAGCTTCGCAGGTCGCGGGCATCATGGGTATGAACAACGTGTATTACAAATTCAAAACGTTTCTCGCCGAAGAAGCCAAGGATCTCTACACACGGGCCGGTTTGCGAATGCAGTCTTTGATGAAACCGGCGGTCGGCAAAGCCACATTTGAGTTGCTATCGCTGGCTGTTTCTGCCGTGAATGGTTGCCCAACCTGTGTTTCCAGCCACGAACGAGCTTTAGTGAGTTTAGGCATGGAGCCAGATCGCATTCATGATTCTGTGCGACTCGCCGCTGTGATCAAAGGGTTGAATTCCCTCCGCCACAGTGTTGAGGTTGCGAAAATGTTCTAACGCCCGCACCAGAGAATTGTTTTGAGAATTTTTTCTGGGGCCTTTTCTGGAGAATTGATGACCACTCAACGAACGCATTTGCGCGACTACCGGACTCCCCATTTTTCGGTGGAGTCCGTAAAACTTTCTTTTCAGATTTTTGCTGAGCACACGATCGTCACCAGCGAAATGCAAATGCAAGTGCTTCAATACGAGCCCATTTATTTTGATGGTCACGACTTCGAACTCTTGAGTTGGAAGATCAATGGCCAAGAGCCAAGGACCGAAGATTTCCAATTCCACAAAGAGGGTCTGGAAATCAAATCGAGTGGACTGTCTTTGGGCTCCTTGCAACTTGAATTCACGACGAAACTGCTTCCAAACCAAAACAAATCCCTCGAAGGGCTTTATGCTTCGGGCGGAAGTCTCGTCACCCAATGCGAATCGCAAGGCTTTCGCCGAATCACCTTTTATCCCGATCGTCCTGACGTGATGACTTTTTTCACGGTGCAAATTGAAGCTGATAAAAATCGCTTTCCCATTTTGCTGTCCAACGGGGATCGCACAGCGACCGAAGACGCTGGCGAGGGCCGTCACCGGGTCACTTGGCAAGACCCATTTAAAAAACCTTCCTACCTATTTGCTTTAGTGGCCTGCGATTTGGGCGTGTTGAAAGACACGTTTACGACTCAATCGGGAAAGACCGTGAACCTCGAAATTTATTGCAGCAAAGGCAACGAAACTAAATGCACTTTCGCAATGAAGGCCTTGCAAAAGGCCATGGCCTGGGACGAAAAAAAATATGGCCTGGAATATGACTTGAAGACCTACATGATTGTGGCCATCGAAGATTTCAATGCCGGTGCGATGGAAAACAAGGGCTTGAACATTTTTAATGCCAAATACATCTTGGCTGATCGAAAATCAGCCACCGACGTCATTTTCCAGTCGGTCGACGCCATCGTGGCCCACGAATACTTTCACAACTACACCGGCAATCGAGTGACCCTGCGAGATTGGTTTCAACTGACTTTGAAGGAAGGGCTTACGGTTTATAGAGATCAGGAGTTTTCGGCCGACGTGTATGACCGTGGAGTCATGCGGGTCTACGACATTCAGCGATTGATGACCGAGCAATTTCCAGAAGACGACGGACCCAATAGCCACCCCATCAGACCGGACTCTTACCTTTCGGTTGACAATTTTTTTACCACAACGATTTATGAAAAAGGCGCCGAGGTCATTCGGATGCTCGAAACCATTTTGGGCAAAGAGGCTTTTGCAACAGGTCTTAAACACTATTTGCAAAAGCACGATGGCCAAGCCGTCACAGCCGAAGATTTTGTTCAGGCGTTGAGTGAATCGGCAGGCATTCCACTGCAAGATTTTTTGCCCTGGTATTCTGAATCCGGCACACCTCGCATTCAGCTGAAAGAGGATTTCGACAGCAAAACCGGCATGATGAATGTGACATTTGAACAGAAACGAAAGTCTGAAAAACTCCCGTTGATGATTCCAATTAAATTTAAGGCCTATGTGGATGGCGACGAGATGCCTTGCCAAAACCGAGACATTCACATCAATTCAGAGCGGGAACGCATGTTCATTCTGAAAGAGAAACGCAAAACTTTCGTGGTGGGACCATTTCCAAAAAAACCGGTGATGACCTACCTGCATTCGCTATCGGCTCCAGTCCGCCTGCACCAGAATCGCAATGCGGAGGAATGGGCCCAGCAAGCTCGTCTCGAACAAGATGCCTTCGTCAAACTCGAAGCACTTCAAGAGCTCTGTTGCCAATACTGGCAAACCGAAAGTGATCTCGATCTTAAAAATCTGCTGAGTGTACTTGAAACAGTTTTCAAAGGTGATTTTTCACCCTATTTGAAATCACTTCTTTTGCAGCTACCCGACGATGCCAGCCTGATTCAAAAGCTGAAGATCGATAGCTTCTCGCGCATCGATCAAATTCGCCAGCGTTTGGAAAAGGTGATCGGACATCACTTTATGCCGCACTTTAAAAAACTAGCCGCCATTCCTGTTCCCGATGGTTTGGACGTTTTGGCCATGGGCCAACGCTCGCTCATTGCCCGATGCCAATTCTATCTAGCTATGGCTGAAGATCGAGAAACTCTTTTGCAACTTCAAGCCCAGATGAAAAATCCCACCAGCATGACAGAAGAAATGGCGACCCTGGAGAGTCTGTCACAGCTAACCGACTCTCCTCTTTTTGAAGAAGCCCTGATCGCGTTTCAAAACCGCTGGTCCACCAACAAGCTAGTGATGAATCAATGGCTCGAAATTCAAGCGCGCCAGCGGAGCCAACGATTGACCGAAAAGGTGAAGGCCCTCGTGGAGGGACCTCATTTTTCAATTGAAAATCCGAACAATGTTTATTCGTTGTTGAGAAATTATGGAAAAAATTGGAGTTCGTTTTATAGCCAATCCATTGAAAATTTTCGTTTCTTGCTGTCTCAAATTTCAAGAATCGATAAATTCAACCCCAGTGTAGCAGCCCGACTCATCCCCTGCTTTCAATTTGTCGGACAGCTGCCGAAGACCGATCGCAGGGCTATCGAATCTCAATTTGCTGAAGTTTTGAAATCTGACCTTTCTAAAAACTCGCGGGAACTACTTGAGGGCACTCACAAAGCCGTCGTAGCGAGTCTAGCGCTAGGTACTTGAGTTAGAAACTCAGAGCGCGTGGCCAGATTACTTTTAAAATCGCCACGCAAATCACAGGTGACCGTCACGCTCTGAGCATCTTGAATTCCCCGAGCAATCACGCAATAATGTTTGGCCTGAATACTGACGGCCACGTGGGGAGTGTCCAAAATGATTTCCAAGCAGTCGGCAATCTGTTTCGTCAGACGTTCTTGAACCTGTGGTCGGCGTGAGAAAAAATCCACAATCCGGTTGATTTTTGAAAGTCCGATGATTTGTTTTTTGGGTATGTAGGCAATTGTCGCAAACCCGTCGATCGTTTGAAAGTGATGCTCGCATTGAGACAAAACTTCGACCGATTTGACCAAAATCATTTGATCATACTTCATTTTATTTTCAATCGTGGTGATGTCTGGAAAATTGTGTCGATTCAATCCACCGAAAATCTCTTTGACATACATTTTCGCCACCCGCTGTGGCGTTTTGTAGAGACTATCATCATCGAGATCCAAACCTAAAATTTTCATGATCTCAGTGAAGTGCGATGTGATTTGGGCAATCTTATCCTCCTCAGTCAAACCATTTTTCACAACGGGCGTCGGCACCACCTGCGACAGGATTTTCTTAACTCTAGCCGACTTCTCGGTCCCGCTGGATGGCGTGGACCGAGAGCGAGAGGGACCTGCAGCCAACGATCCTGGGTTGGGAGACAAGAGTTCTAAAGATTTCGGCGCTGCTTTTGGGGGTTTTGGAGATTTTCCAGCCTTTAGCTCCTGGGTTTCCTTCGCGATTTTCTTCGCGATTTTCTTTGCAGTTTTCTTATTTTTTTTCATCTCGCACCTTCCATAGACCTTGCGGTCACCAGCGAAGCTCCCTATACTAGAAATCTTCACCTATGACAAACGATACAGTTCTCGCCATTGATTTTGGCACCAGTAACTCCCTGGTGGGCGCCTACTCCGACGGAAAAATTCTGCCGGCGCTATCGCTTGACCCCACCGCGGAAGATCCCTCGCTCTTACGGACACTCCTCTATTTTCCGGATGAGACGACCTGTTTTTATGGGCACGAGGCGATTCGAGAGTACCTCGCAAACGATTTAGAAGGTCGATTGTTTCGCTCATTCAAATCCCATCTGCCCAATCAACAATATCTGGGAACTGTGATTGGCACTCGCATTTGGACTTTAGAGAACATGGTTGGCCTGTTTTTGCTTGAAATGAAAAAGCGAGCCGAGACTTTTTTGGGTCACAAAGTGACAAAGGCCATTGTCGGAAGGCCAGCTCGTTATTCCATGGATGCGGCCAAGGATGAGTTCGCACTGGTTCGCATGCGAAGAGCTTGTGAATTTGCCGGATTCACTGACTTTCGCTTTGTTCCCGAACCACTGGCCGCCGCATTTGACTACCAAAAAAAATTGACCGAAACAAAATTGGTTCTGATCGGAGACTTTGGCGGCGGAACTTCCGATTTCACCCTCATTCGGTTGGCTCCCAAGGGCTTCAAAAAGGAAGATGTTTTGTCGATCGAAGGGTGCCCACTTGCGGGCGATGCTTTTGATAGCACCTTTATGACCCACCGACTTGATCGCCATTTCGGAGCAAAGGCCGCCTACCAACTACCGATGTCCAGCAACCTGTTACGAATGCCACCATTGATTGCTCAACGACTTCAACACCCCGCTCACATCGTCCACCTCACGGAAAAAGAAACCTTTCAATTTTTGAAAGAGGTTCAAAAGTGTGCGATGGGTCCAAATGACAAAATGGCTCTCGAGCGGCTTTTCACTCTACTGGAAGATCAACAAATTTTTTCGTTTTTCGAGGCGATTGAGCGAACCAAAAAGACTCTGTCGCATGCAGAAAATGCCCACTTCCATTTCGATTATCCAGGTCTGGAGATGAGCGAAGAATTTACCGCCAGTGAATTTTTCGATTGGTCTGAAGGGGTGAGGCAACCGATCTTCAGCTCTTTGGATCGTTGTTTTGAATTGGCCAACGTGAGTCCCGCGGAAGTCGATCTGGTTTGCCTCACTGGCGGAACCGCAAAGACACCGTTTATCAGAGAAGAATTTGTTAAGCGCTTCGGCGAAGAAAAACTTCTCACTCAGTCCCACTTTCACTCCGTACTGGGGGGCTTGAGCGAGGCCGCCAAGCTTTGGAGCGAACAACCTGATTCTTTCAACTAGACAAAGTATCCCGTTTAAATTTGCAAGGACTTCATCAGGCGACTAGAGATTGGATTTTCGATCTTGCGAGAGGCCGAGACTAAAAAAATCTCTTCAAATACTCCTGGCAATCGGCCCAAGTCGATGAGATCTCCTTTGCTGACAGAATCTCTAACGCTGATTTCGGTCACGGGCAAGATTCCCATTCCATCTACCCCGAGGAGTTTTTGCAGGCTTGTGTCTTGAGTTTCGGCAACGATGTTCAAGGATTGATTGGCGGACTCAAAGTAGTGCTCGAGATCCAAGCGCAATTTGCTGTCTTTAGTTGGCAAGATCATGGGAACTTTATCCAACGACTTGGGAAAATTTTTGCGCAAATTTTTAAAGGAAGGGGCGCCGTACATAGAAACCGGAATTTTTGCAAGACTTCGAGCAAATAGGTTTGGACCATCTATGGACGAAGGCGAGTAATTGGCGATGAAAAGATCAATCTGGTGAAGCGAGAGCTGTCGAATCAGCTCGTCACCCTTGCCCTCTAATATCGAAATTGAGCAGGGCGCGATTTCGAGCGCGGCCTTCACGACTTTTAAAACGACAGCTTTCGGGACACTATCCAAAGCGCCAATCTGTACGTGAGCTCGACTGGAGTCCATCCGATCATGCAGAACTTCCAGCATCTCGGCACCCAGCCGAAAAATTTCATTGGCGTATTTGAGCGCCATTCTTCCGGATTCGTTGAGAATGAGCTTTTTGTGTTTGCGCTCGAAGAGCTGAACTTCAAGGGTGTCCTCGAACTGTTTGAGCTGGGCACTGAGAGTGGGTTGACCCAAACGAAGTTTCACCGACGCTTTGGCGATACTTCCCTCTGTGGCGATGACACGAAAATAGTTGAGGTGATGATAGTTGATCCAAGGATTCACTGAGAACTCTCCAACGACAAAGGCAATACCGATTTTATTTGCACGTTCATTCGAGTCCTAAGTCAGATTCACCAGTGCGAAGATCTTTTCGGGCGCTCGTTGCCAACTTCTCATACTTGGCGCGAATCAATTCCAATTCGCGCTCTTCCAACTCTTCCAGATCGAGCAAAGAGTTGTGCGCCCCTTCGCTGACTCGAATCAACTCATCCAACTTCAATTGAATGGCGGCCGAATCACGATTTTGTGCATTTTGAATCAAAAAAACCATCAAAAAAGTGATGATAGTGGTGCTCGTATTGACCACCAGTTGCCAAGTGTCGCTAAAACCAAATAGCGGACCACAGAGGGCCCACACTATGATGATCATGCAAGCCAGGCCAAAGGTGGCGGGCTCGCCAGTGGCGTGGGCAGCGGACTTTGCAATTTTTCCGAAGAGTGATCTTTTCTGACTCATTATCTTACGCCTCCAACTAGCGTAATTCTTATTACGCGATATCAGAAAATGAGTCATGCGAAAATTTTCTTACGAGGTTTAGGCGGCTTTCTTAGCAAGCAAAGAAAAGATCTTTGCGCCCACTTCATCGAGAGGCAAGATGTGTTCAGCTCCGCCGCGCTCGATGGCCGCCTTCGGCATACCAAAGACAACGCAAGTTTGCTCATTTTGAGCAATTGTCGGTGAACCTTTTTTCTTCATCTCAACCAAGCCTCGAGCTCCGTCGTCGCCCATACCTGTTAATAAGATGCCAATTGATTTTTTGCCAACCACTTCGGCCACCGAGTTAAATAAAACATCGACGGAAGGTTTGTGACGGTTGACGGGCGGAGTGTCTTCAATCCGCAATCTCAACTCACCATTGGCCATGATCACTCGCATTTGAAAACCGCCTGGAGCAATCAAAACTCGATTTGGTTTCACCGGCTCATTGTCTTTCGCCTCAGCCACTTCAAAGGCAAACATGTCATTGAGACGATTGGCAAAGGCTGCCGAAAAAACCGGAGGAATGTGCTGCGTGATGACGACAGGTGGAATCTGATCGGGAAAGGTGCTGAGCACATGTTTAATCGCTTCAGTTCCGCCTGTCGATGCCCCGATGGCGATCAGCACATTTGAAAGCCCGTGGCCACTGCCGCTCACCTTCGTGATTGCTGGCGCGCCAGAG
This sequence comes from uncultured Pseudobdellovibrionaceae bacterium, assembly GCA_937900305.1. Classification (GTDB taxonomy): domain Bacteria; phylum Bdellovibrionota; class Bdellovibrionia; order Bdellovibrionales; family Bdellovibrionaceae; genus CALCCV01. The sequence goes on from CALCCV010000286.1 coordinate 11,992, forward strand.
GTGCGATTGCTTTTTTTGGCCACCGCCGCTGCTTTGATCTTTTCAATAATGACGGGCGCCAGTGCCTTCAACTCAGCAAACGACGGCTTTTGAATGTAATCAACGGCACCAATTTCGAGAGCCTTGAACACTTGGTCGCTCTCGGCCAAACTGATGGACGTCACCATGACTGTGGGTATGTGATAGAGAGGTTGAATTTTTTTAAGCAATGTCACGCCATCCATTTCGGGCATATGGATGTCGAGCGTGATCACATCTGGTTTAGTGGAAACAATCAAACCTTCCACTTCCGAAGGTCGCGCGGCTTTGCCCACAATTTTTATCATTGGGTCTTGGCATAAAATCTTTTCTAGAAGATCGCGAATGGTCGCCGAATCGTCGACGATAAGGACCTTTACGACTTTGTTTTCTGCATCTCCACTCGATTTGATCAACTGAAGATTTGACGCCGAGGCCGCCGTTGGTGACGTTGAAACTGTCTTCGCAGTGGCTTCGGTGCCTTTAGGCGCATTAGTGTTTGCTCCAATTCTCAAGCGATTGGATTCGTTCAAAAAAAAGGTCTCATGATCGCCGATCTGTTTCTTTACAATCTTCTTTTCCGTCAATCGAAGTTGAGCGACCCAATCTTCTACAGAGGAAAGATGACTTTGATCGCAAATGCATTTTAAAATGAGATTTCCGTGAAAACCTTTGTCAATGAAGAGTGGATGATGCGACAAAGTTTTCAATATATTGTCCGCATTGGCTGTGACTGGAATCAATACGCAAAGAGTTTTTTGCGCCAAGGGAGAATGGAGCACTAAAAATGATCCTCTGTCGACCACAGCGTGCGCAATTTGTTGCCCCTCTAAAACATAAACTCGAGAGGGTGATATAGCAATGGTCTGATCTGTTTGACTCATTTGCCACCTCGCAAATACGTTTCCGAAAGATAAACAAAACTCGTGAACGGTGAAAAATCATCGGCAACGTCACGATAAAGTGAGTTTTTCGTCAACTGCTCTTCCACGATGACTTGTGAGGTCCGAAGGCCCTTCAGTCGATCGGCCGAAGCTTTATCAGTGCAAACTAGAACTGAACACAATGTATTTTGCTCGAGCGTCGAAAGTTGAGACCAAAAATCCTGAAAATGGCCCCAAGAGTGATTTGCAAGAGCTGAGATATTCAAAGGCGTGGTCCCCGCCGGCAAGGCCTTACAGCCAAAACCCTGCAGTTCGGCTTCTCGCGAAGCAAAGTCTTGATCCGTGAATAACCAAAGTGTCTTGATGGACGATCGTGTGATTTCTCTCAACGCTCGCTTTTGGGAGACCATTTGCGACGACTCGAGAATCACCACGCGAAGAGGAATTTTTCCAGAGCTTTTGTTTGTCGCACTCGAAGATGTCGCAGACGGAGCTTTGCGATCACTCCCCGCTCGCTCTGCATTCTGAAACTCCAGAAAACTTTCTCGAGAGGATGGCGACAAGAGTTTCAATTTGGTGCGAATCTCATCACCGCACTCCTTCATCTGCGACATATTGGGTTTTTCGACAAAATCGGAAGCGCCCAACTTAATGGCTTCGTCGGCCAGGGCCTTGTCGTCCCGCTGAACAGAACTCACGATCAGGACTGGGGGATGGCCCGGTTTGAAATTCTGCCGAAGGTATTCAAGACCACCCATTTCGGGCATGTGAATATCCAACGTCATCAAATCCGCTTTTAGAGTCTTCATTTTATCTTGGGCATCTAAACCACTTTTTGCAGTCGCCACGACTTCAAAACCGTGTTCTTTCACCAAAATCATTTGCAGGATTTTTAGGACCGTCGGCGAATCGTCTACACAAATCACTTTTTTAATTGCCGGCATGGCTGGTGCCACCGATCGGAGTGGAGCCGTCGGGGCCGCCGCAGTTGTTTTGGCAGGACTGTTGAGTGGCGTGTCTTTCAGCTTGTGTTGATAAATAGCTGGACCTTTAGAAACAATCGGCAACTTCAGGTCGTTCAACGACTCTGACAATCCGACCATCAAATAGCCGTGTGGTTTGATGTAGCGAAACAGATTCTCGGTGATACTGCGAATCTGGGGCGGAGAAAAATACAAAAATACATTTCGGCAAAACACTAAATCAAAACCTTCTTGCAAATAACTGCCCTGCAACTGGGCCAGGTTGTTGACATGAAAGTGACAGCGATTTTTCATTTCTGAATTGGCTTTTACGAACTGCGCGATGTCGCCGGTGCCGCGAGTCCAATTTTTGCCCAAATAGACGCTGGGGCAAGACTTCAAGTCGCTCCAAAGGTACACTCCATTTTTTGCGTGGGTAACACACTGCTGGTCAACGTCAGAACCAAAAACTTCAAATGTAAAATCCGGAGCTAAAACCGGCAAATGGTGAGACAGAAACATCGAAAGCGAATACACTTCTTGACCCTTGCTACAGGCTGCCGACCAGATTCGCAATTTCTTTCGACCTTCCTTGCGCGCGCCATCGATCATTTTCTGTAAACCTTCGCTCAATAAAAATTCAAAATGGAAGAACTCGCGGAAAAAATAAGTGTGATGAGTCGTAATTAACGACACCAGAGCGGGCACTTCTTCAACCTCGTGAGTGCGAAGATGCTGGAGGTACTCTTCCTGAGTTTGCAGGCCCAGCTCGTGAATGCGTTTTGTCAGTCGAGAGCCAATCATGATCTCGTGAGACTGATTTAAATGATTGCCAGTCTCTCGAGTCACGATGCGACTCACTTCCTCGATGATTTGAGAAAGTGTGTCCGGCCCTATTTTTTTCTCGCCCATTTTTCACCCTAATTCTGCTGTCGCCAGTGTCTCGATCTCTTCATTTCCCGATTTGATTCAGACGTTCCTTAGTACCTTTAAACGTCTCTGAAACGTGGATCGTTTTCATCAGGAATAAAATCTGATCCGGCTGCCTTTTTTGTAAACTGAGCTTCAGCTGGTTTTGCAACAGGGCCTGAGGTAAATTTCTTTTCAGCCGTCAGTTTTTTCACTGGAGCCAAGGCCCGTGGCGCAGGTTGCACTGTTCGAGTGGATGGATGGACTTGGCGTCCCGAAATGTCAGTGGCGGGATGTCCTTTCACCATCATTGTCATTTCATTGACGACTGCAAAAAGTTCGTCGGCCTGTTGGTGCAAGTTCGTAGCCGATTGGGCCGATTTTTGGCTAGCAGCTGAGTTGACTTGGGTGACTTTGTTCAATTCATTGATCGCTTTTGAAATTTCGCTAATTCCACTAGTCTGCTCACTGGAGGCCGTACTGATTTCATTAATCAATCCGTTCACTTCTTCAGCGCTGTTAACAACTTTGTCTAACACTCCGCCACACTCATGGGCCAAAGTCGTTCCCGATTCCACTTTCGTGTAGCTGTCGGTGATCAAGCGTTGCACTTTGTCTGAGCTGTCTTTGATGATGGTTTCCACTCGCTCAAGTGAACTCGAAAGCAGGTCGCCAATCTCTTTGGCCGCATTTCCGCTCATCTGGGCTAGATTTCCGACCTCTTCAGCAACGACCGCAAAGCCCTTACCGTGTTCACCCGCCCGAGCTGCCTCGACGGATGCATTGAAAGACAACAGTTTCGTTTGAAAAACGATGTCATTGATGACTTTCGTTTTATTGCCAATCTCTTGAATGACTTTCACAATTTCGGCGATCCGCTGATTACTGTCTGTGACTTGACCCATGATCGCGGTGTTACTGTTTTTGATGTCTTCAATTGCATGAACCATATTTTGAACGGCGTCTTTTCCGCTGATGGCAGTGGACTGACTTTGTTGCGAACTTTGTCTCGATCGATCAGCGCTTTCGGCACTTTTTCTGGTCATGGCTGACATTTCTTCAATCGAAGCCGCGGTTTCTTGCAAAGCTGCCGCCTGTTCCGTCGTAGCCTGGGCCAATTCGTCTGCCGATGAAAAAATTTCGGACGAAGTTTCTTTAACCTCTTGCGAGCCAGAAGTGAGGCGATCGATCATGCGCTGGAGCGACTTGGTCATGTTGAAGCAATACACAGCCGCGACTAAATTTCCCAGAAGCACGGCAACCACACTACCTATCATCATCCAAAATTGAAAATCTTTTTCAGGAACATCGACCGGGGCCTCCATTTGGAGGATCCAATGATTACCGGGATAAGATTCGAATCCTGTAGACGCAGTGCTAGCTTCAAAAACCTCGCCCTTTATACTCGGAACATCCGAGTCGGTGCTTCTTAAATAGCGATTGTCTTTCATGCCATTTTTTACTTCTTCGAATCCCGCCAGTTTTTCTTTCAAAACCAGGCTTTCGGTGGGATGGTGTAAGAAGGTGCCATCTTTGCCTAACAAGACAAAGTGGAGAGCTATCTCTTTATTTATCTCATAGGCTTTTTCTTCGGCTGCGATGATTTTCAGCACCACATCTTTCCAACTCATAAAATTGACCCAGACTCCAATGATTCGGCCGGTGTCTTTTTCACGAATCGGTGATGAAAAACTCATCACGCGCCCATCCGTCTTTGTGTAATTTTTAACGACCTCATTAAAATGAAAATCTTCAACAAAGGCAGATCCCACTTTGATTTGATCTTTAACGCTCGCTTTAAACCATTCTTCATCTGAATAGTTTTTCCCGAGCAACATCTCTCTCGGAACTTTTTTGCCGACTTTATCCACCGAATTGACGGCAATGACATTTCCTTTGGTATCGGTCACCATCATCACTTCATAGACAGGCGAATAAATCTTGACCATATCGGCAATGAATTCGTTCAGCCGTTCGGAGTCCATGCTTCGGGCCGACTCTGAAGACGCGAAGGCCTGGACATCGCCGTAGCGTTCAAACAAATTTCGGTCGATCTTATCCATAGCCGAGTCAACTGCCATGCGAACACTGTCTTTTTGTTCATCGTCCAAATTCTTAAACGAGTGATGATCCTGAAAAGCTAACATACTCAGACCGAGGATACTGATGCCCGCTATGATCCCTTGGAGCTTCAATTGGAGAGATAACTGTTTCATTAAAGAACCACCTTCAAAACAATCGTTAAATTCAACATATTAAAAAATATTATTTCCATGAATTTCATCACGCCGCCTTACCTTGCATCTGTTGTAAAGTTTTTTGGTCGGCCACATCCAAAGCTTTGGCAATGTCCAAAAGCAAAACGAGCTTATCTTGCTTTCGGGTCACGCCTCGGATGTAATCGGTCTTCTTAGAAGACTGAACTTCCGGCTTTGGGTGAATGTCCCCTTCACGGAGCGCAAGCACACTGTTCACACAATTGACCACCACACCTAAACAAACTGTTTCGAGATCACAAATGATGACCGCGGTTTCAGAAGTTCGTTCGGACTTAATGCCTAATTTGGTGCGCAGATCGATGATCGAAATGATCGTTCCACGCAAATTCATGATTCCTAAAAAATGGGCCGCGGCACTAGGAATCGAAGTCACCTCTGGAATGGCAATCACTTCTTTAACCGACAAAAGTGGCACGGCGTATTCTTCGGTACCGAGAGAAAAAGCTAAATACCGTTGGATGTCTCCCGACACTGGGACTCCACCACGATCTCCTGAGTTGGAACTCATGCCACACCTCTTTCTACGGCAGCGCCAGGTTTCACCTTGGCTTTATGAATTAATTCGTTAACATCTAAAATCAAAGCTGCTTTGCCATCCCCCAGGATGGCTCCGCCTGAAAACCCGGGTGTATTTCGCAACTCTTCGCCAAGCTGCTTGATCACAATCTGTTGCTGGCCCAAAATGTCGTCCACCAAAAGAGCGTATGGAAATTCGTTGTGCGCGACGATGATGGCAATACAGTCCCATGAATTTCTGTTGTCAGGTTTCTTTCCCATCAGCTGCGACAACCGACGCACCGGAAAATTCTGTCCACGCAAGAGCAAAACTTCGCCAAGTCCGTTAAATTTTTCGATGCCTTCGCGCTTTGGCTGAATGGATTCGCGAATCTGTGAAAGCGGAACGATGTAGCGGTCATCACCAGCCGTCACAACCATGCCATCGATGATTCCCAAAGTGAGGGGCAGCAAAATCCGAAAACAGGTGCCAGAACCAGGCACCGTATCAATTTGCACTTCGCCCTTTAAAACTTTTTCGACGTTGGTTTTTACCACGTCCAAGCCCACTCCCCGACCTGAAATATCGGTGACCACAGCTTTCGTCGAAAACCCAGGATGGAAAATTAAATTATGAGCTTCTTTGTCGGACAGCCGAGAGGCATCTTTTAAAATTCCCTTTTCAATGGCTTTGGCTTTGAGTTTGTCGGCGTAAAGACCTTTTCCGTCATCTTGGATCTCAATCACAATGTGTCCACCGCGATGAAAAGCCGAAAGCTTCACCATCCCCTTGACCGATTTTCCCACAGTTTTGCGTTCGTCAGCGGTTTCAATTCCATGGTCACAAGCATTTCGAATCAAATGCACCAAAGGGTCGCCCAGGTGTTCGACCAAAGTTTTGTCGATTTCGGTGTCCTCACCTAAAAGTATCAATTCAATGTCTTTGTCGAGACTCCTCGACGTATCACGCACAATTCGCTGCATTTTTTGGAAAGTTTGGCGAAGCGGAACCATTCGCAAACTCATAGAAATGTCTTGAATGTCTTTTGTAATCTTGGCCAACTGGCTGATGGTTTTTTGAATCAGAGGATTCGGTATATTGACTTTCTGCTGATTCAAAACAGTTTGTAAAATGACCAATTCACCAACGTTGTTCATCAATCTTTCAAGTCGTTTTGAACTTACACGCACACTCTCTTCGGGTGCAACGGCGGCTGGCGACGGTGCCCCGGGAGCTGCTGGAGTTGACAGCTTCCCTTCGGTCGCCGGTTTCGCGGGCGCTGGAGTTGGCGCAGCCATGGCCGCGGCCGGAACCACAGTCAGTGCGGGAGCGGAAGTTTCGGCAGACGCCGTTGCCGGCTCTTCGCCACCGAAAGCCGCGGCATCAGGAACCATTGCGTCCGCTCCAAAACCCAAGGCCGCTTCAACTTGCGCTAGATCGAAAAGCTCTTCATCCGTAGTGCCCGTCGTCGAAGGCCCTTCAACAACCTCTTCAACGACGACGTCTTCAGCCGCTTCCGCGACAGTGTCACCTTCGGACTGGGGGTTTGCCAAAATCTCTGACAATTCATTTTTTAATTCCGCATTGTCCATTTTGCAGTCGAGATCTTGCTTTAGAGTTTCGACCCATTGAACTAGGCAGTCGTTGCAACGCAGGAGCAGACTGACGATGGACGAAGTGATCGAAAATTCTTTGGTCTTCAACTTGAGAAGAAGCGATTCCAACACATGAGTAAATTCACCCATCTCGACAAAACCGACTGCGCGGGCGCTGCCTTTGAGATTGTGGGCAAGTCTGAAGATTTTTTCTAAAACAGAATCGTCATTTGAACTCTGCTCGAGGCTCAAAAAGCACTGTTCGACGTCCGTGAGGTTTTGTTCAGCTTCTTCTAAAAAGCTGATCTTAATCTCTTTTTCAAAATCATCCATTTGAGTCACATCTTTCAATCGGTTAACGACAAGGCGCTAGACGATTCCTTTTCGTCAAAAACTGAGATGGGCTTAATATCGATTTAAAGAGATTCCGCAAAAGCAGACCACTTGCTAGTTCCCGCAGGACTTAAGTCCGACAAATTTTCTTAAAATTTCTTTACAGGGATTCAAATATTAATAAATTCTGAACAGTACTTTAGGAAATCACTTAAGAACTCAAAAGTCGCCAACCAAAAAACACTTATGTTACAGTTGCTGATACGCAGTTCGCTTTTCAATTCAATGGCCTTCCCAAAAAAAAACCGCTGCGGACTTTCACTCAACCCACTCCAATCGAGCGAGATGGAAAGTTCATCAGCGGTTCAAGCCGAGTTTGCGCCCGGCCTCTTGGAATTGGCCTCACTGCGAGTGGCCCCATTCGCACCCACCGAACCAGCAACGACCGAAATGATCCATCGTCAATGATCCATCGTCCAAATTAATGGCATTATTGGCGAATCACTGACCTTCTTTTTTAACGTCCGAATCGATCGTCGTTTCTTCAGTCACGGTGCCATCTGTTTTTGTCTTCTTCTTCTTCTTTACATCAACTTTTTTAGATCCTGCTGGAGTTTCAATATTTTGTTCAGAAGTCGTAGTTTCAACGACAGTGCCAGTGATTGGATTTTTTGAGGTGTCAGTTTCCGTTTTTTGTTCGTTTTTTGCATCAACCGCGAAAGCCAATGAACCAGCAAACAAACCTGCGATAGTGAGAGACAACATTTTTTTCATAAACACTCCTCGTGTATAAGTTTGCAACTTTTTTGCTTGAGTGACGAAGAAAGA
>CALCCV010000287.1 GCA_937900305.1 uncultured Pseudobdellovibrionaceae bacterium
GCCGTTGGACTGAACGACTTGACCATGGCCGCCGATGTCATCGCTCAATTTGCAAGAGTTGTTTCTCAAGCCTACATTCGAGTTTAATGTTTTCATAAAAATTGTATTTATAATTTATAAATTCTTGCTAATCTATTCGCGAATGACGTGAATGAATGGTCGTGGGAAGGGTTCTTAATAATGAAGCTCGCTATTTGGCATTTTGACGACTACAAAGAGTATCTTTCAGCCTTGGTTAAAGATCCAGAATCACCTTATGGAATTGTATCTAAATTAGCCGAGGCGGCGGAATGCCAGCCGTCGTATCTTTCGCAAGTATTGCACGGAAAGCCGCACCTGTTGCCCGATCACGCTTGGGGTATCGGTCGGTATTTAAATCTTTCCGAATTAGAGCTGGAATATTTCTTGGCCTTAGTCGAACTCAGTCGCGCAGTTTCTTCAAAGTGGCGCCAACGAGTGAAAATGCGACTTGAAATCCTGCGAAGCGAAGCGAAAGACATTGGCTCACGCTTCAGTCGAGCACTGAAGCAGTTAGATGCTTTTAGAGAACTGTACTATTCTTCCTGGACTTGGGCAGCTTTGCATCAACTGACGAGTCTGCCAAATTGCCAGAGCACTGAAGCTCTGGCGGAACGAATCGGTTTGCCCATTGCGACGGTAGAAGCACAACTTGAAAAGCTCGAACAACAAGGCCTGATCCAGCGAGAGCGAGGCCGATGGCTGCATTCTGGAACATCCATAGAAGTTTCAAAAAAATCCCCCCTTCTTGTCAGTCACTTGCAAAATTGGCGCGGACAAGCAGTTCAAATGGCCCAGCGTTATCAAGTTTCTGGCAATGTCCATTTCTCCGGAGTCTATTCGTTGTCGAATGCAGCCTACAAAGAGCTAAAGGATGCGTTACTCAAATACGTTGAGAAATTTGACAAAGTCGCCGGTCCCTCAGCCAGCGAAGATGTCGCCATCTTAAACTGCGATTTATTTAAAATTTGATATTGGTCCAACTTGAAATACGTCGACAAAACCGTGGTCCTTATAAGCTTGGCTGTGCTTAATGATTTTCACCACGAACGGATCAGCGTTTTGTGACCAACATTGAAGACGAACCGACTGCGTTGCTCCGTCAAGAACGAACCCGTCCTCCCCAGAGCAGACATAACCATTCACAGTTCGAAATAAATACTGGTCCATGATGTACGTAAAATGGAGCAAACTCCCTTCCACTATCTCTAGGCCTTTTTTTTCTAAAGCCGATAGCGCTTTTTCTACGATTTCTGGCGTCGCACTGTCGAGTTGCGGTTTCATGTAGCGATACAAGCCTTCGAGCTGCTGGTCAGAAATACAGTCTGAAGATAAATGACAATATTCAATGTTCATTTCGATCAACGAGTTCAGCTTTTCCTGGTAGGTAGCTTGTGGCTGAGCCTGAGTCATCGCGCCTGACAAGAGCATTGCAAAAAATACGAGTGCTGATTTCATGGGTTCTCCTTTTTTTAAAAGCGATCTTTGTCGCCCGTGTTTTCATTTGTTGGATTAGTTATAAAAGAGAGTCCATTTTACTTCCATATGTCTTTTATAATAAATTTAAGATAAAAATTATAATTTATAAGTTTCTAAAAGGCTAAAGAAAGACTCGACAAAGCTCTTCAATTCAGAAATTTGAAAGTTTTGAAAATTGGCCACGACTCTCAGTGCAAGAGGAACGTGGAAGGCAAACCTTCTTCGTGACCTTGGTGGATTTCCCAAGACAAGCCGCTTCGGGGGTCAAGGCTCAGTATGGTTTGCCAAATCTTGCCGGCCCTATTTTGATAGATGTCTGCCTCTGAAACAATTAGGACTTGCTGAAACTCTTCTGGCAAAGGATCCGTCGGTTTTAGCGACGACGCCTCTACATTTGAGAGGTCAGGAGAGTTTTTTCTCAGGGCTTCCCACAAAACTTGTTCGTCACCCTTCTCGTAATCCTGATGACAAAAGCTCTCCAATTGCGAAAACACCTCTGACCACTTTTTTTGAATCTCATCGCACAGCCGAACCTTGTTTGAATGCAACCATTGGATAGGCTTTCGAAGAAAAAGAAGACCCCTGTCAGACCAAGCGAAACGAGATTCGAGTTCCTTCCGAAGAGCATCGCTGGGTTCGTTCATCATCAAGAAACGGGTCACACCCATAACCCACCCATTGTCAATGGGATCTTCCGAATTTCTTTCCAGCTGAACAAATCTAGCAGCCTCATGAATCCAAAAAGTAACTTGCTGATTGAAATCAAGATCGAAGAAAGCCGGAAGCAACGTTAAGCCTTTTGAGTCCTCGAAAATTGCGGCAGGAATTTGTCCATTTGGACACGGATTTTGTGGTTTGGCGGAAGGAGAAGCTAAGTGTACGTCCAATCGATACAGTGCTCCCCTCAATAGGCTTGGCACTAACGCTTTGGGATCAAGCCCCTTCTCAAGTTCCGAATTAGACAGTCTGTGTTCGAGAGAAATCCAAAATTCGATGATTGCATCTCTGGCAAAAATCCATGACTTCAATTTTGATGTCGAAATTTTTGTAAGACCATCTTTTCCTTGATCTTCGTCGGCTTCCAAAATCTCTCGTGAGTCAGCGTTTTCTCCGACTTTCAACAGGCCGACCACATCGGCCAGCTGAAGCCGGCCCTCCGACTTAACTGTACAACCTCCACCCACACCACCGACAGTTCTAGGCCCCGCAAGGACGAATTGAGGGAGCAGGCTGAGACTCAAAACCAATAAAAAGGTCTCCATGCTTAGAAGGTGGTTAAACATATTCATCGAAACTCGTCTTTCTTGGGTTTCGATTCAATTTTGCAAAAATGTGGCCACCGGCGACGAGAAGGGTCGTCCTCAAACAGAGCGTTTGTGAAATCGCACTAAAAATTTACGAGAGGGTCCACTTAAGGTTTTTCAATGACCGCTCTCGATTGTGAGGGCAATCCGCTCCTATGAATCTTGAAATTCAGTATCTAATTTATTCTGCTGCTTTAGGTCTCGCTCAAATTTTGGCGGGTGCAGGACTGTCAACCCTCCAGCGCGGAGTGCAGTGGAACTTAAGCGCTCGGGACTCAAACCCGGTGCCGCTTCAAGGAAAGGCAGCTCGTATGGAAAGGTGCCTTGCGAACTTTAAAGAGACCTTTCCACTTTTCATCGACGGAGTTTTTGCCATCACGTACCTACAAAAAACGAGCTCCCAGACAGCTCTTGCATCCCAAATTTATTTCGTGGCCCGCCTGCTTAATATACCTCTGTACATTTTCGGCGTTCCTTACTTAAGAACGCTCGTCTGGGCTGGAGCGACAATCTCAATCTGCTACCTGTTCTGTGCAGCTTTGGGATGAACCATGCTTCCACCTTCCAACGCACACTTCGGCGGTAATTCCAGGACCAAAACCTGCAATGATTCCTTTAGCGTTATCACACATTAAATTGGCCTCAAATGCTCTCCGAATAGCATCCAATACGACAGCGCTGGCAATGTTTCCGTAATTTGTTAGCGTCTCTCGACTATAATTTAATGTATCACAATCAATGAGCTCAATCGGTTCATGAAATACCTGCACCTCAAAAGGCCGGACGAAGTTCCGCAACTCACTTTTGACCCAATCTCTAAGACTGCATTCAAGGAGCATGACGGGCGCAGAAAACTCACTAACAGAGGTGAGTCGAAGTGGATACTATGCGTGGCGCAAGAGACCTCTGCTACTTTTATGCAACTGAGGCTTAAGACAGCCGAACAATGACATTTCGATAGGATTTAGACTTGCTAAGGAAGTTCAACACATGGCGTACAGACAGGTTTTCTCAATATTTAGTTGAACTAAAGAGTCGTCCTAGTAGAGTTGCGCCATGAAGAATTACATAGCACTCTCCATAGTTTTTATCCTTTTAGCTTTTTCTTCAATATCAACATCATGGGCACTGGACCTGGCCAAAGTTGATGATGAAATTAAGAAAATCAATTTACAAGCTCAAGAGGCAAACTATCCTCTTATAGCCTTAACTCGAGACCATTTCGATATTGCCATTCGTAATGGCCGAAAATATTTTTTTCCCAAAAATCTTCGTCGAGATTTGGATCTCGCAGTTAACGATGGACTTCTTTCTAGTCGGTCAAAACTTGAGATCCAAGCGTTCCCGGAAGAAAATATTTATCGCGTAGATTACGTCGTCCAAATTAACCCTCATTCGGCTTCACCGATCTCACTTGTTGAAGGACTGGATTTTTACCTTGAAAATCCGGAAGTCCGCGCGGGTTGTGACTCACACCCTTCCCTTTGTACTGAGCCAGAATTTTTCTCTAGTTTTTTGACACCTCAATCTCAAGTTCCCACTTTTCCATATGTCGTTCAGAAAAAAGAATTACGTTTTACCCCGGCACAAATTCAAGAAAGACCGGAAACAGCCAATTTCTCTCAAATTGGACTTCAAATCTTCATTTCGGTAAGTCGTCAAAATATCCAGCAAGTTGTGGAATATTTTGGTTTTGGACAAGATTCACAAAAAATGAAATCAATACTTGAAAAAAAGCTCGGCAGCGCGGCCCAAGTTGAAGTTGATTTACGGCATATTATGCCACTAGCTGTTCAGATTTCGCTAGATAGGTTTCCTACGACCTCTCATGGTGAGTTTGACGTTTGTTACAATGCCGCAAGTACATTCTATAATAGTAGTCATAAGCAGGGAAACAACTCCACTGAACTCCTCCAATCGATTTTGAATCGATATTACTGTCCGAGAAACAACTTATCTGATTTGCGGTTTGGAGACATTTTGTATTCTGGCGGACATGCCGTTCGCTATATTATGTTTGACGCCAACGCTGGAAGACATGTTGTTTATCAAATGAACTCTGGAGGATTTGAGGCGTGGAGATTCATATATCTTGATGAGGCATTTCGCTACTCGGGCGATCCTGAAGTTCCATTTAGGGAATTTTATGATGCTTATTCGCGCTGTAGATAATTGTATTCCGATAGGATCGGTCCCCCTGCCGGGTGCTTGATCTACAGTTAAATCTGCCGAAGACTTAAGTTAACCACTTCAATTCTAATGGCGAAATCAGCGGGAACGCGCTGATTTCGATGGAGCTCAAACAAAAGTTAAATTGCCTTAGATTGCGCTGGCTAACTGCTTGGCCGTTCTAATAGGATCCCTTTTGGATCCTATTGATTATTGAAACCTGGCTTATGATAGCACTACCGTCTTTCGCGCCGAGCGTGGACTCGGTACTTCCACTTAAGCCCATGCGCCTAGGAGTCTTGAGCTTTCCGAAGCTTTCCGATTCCAATCAGGCTGTGCCGACGCCTTGAAGAACTAGAGTCCATCGTTTTTCTGGACTTCAGTTTTTCAGCTCTAGTTGTCTCGAGAGCAGTCGTTAACCGGTACCCAACTTACTCATTGAATGGTGTCATTCGAACGCTCGAGCAAAGCGATGTCAGGTTTAATTCGGTGGGTGATGTGATTTCGCTGCCGCCGATCAACTAATTCGCTCAGAGCCAGTCCCTAACGGGCCGTAAAATTTGTCGCTCTAAGTAGGCATTACGCTTGGGGTGCCGCTGAGACACCGGGCTTCGGCGCTGCAAGCTGTTTCAAAGTTACGCGACGATAAAAAACAAGACTTAAAAATATCCAAGCAGCGCAAGAAAAAAGATCCATCGCGACATCCTGCCTATCAACGCCGCTAGACCCCACAATCACAGGCATCACCGAC